>JAGBQU010000184.1 GCA_017632755.1 Lachnospiraceae bacterium | reverse complement strand
TCACGCCGATCTTCTTAAACTGTTCGACAAGGATCTGGGCGGTATCCACATGCGGCTGATAGTTAGACGGAACGGCAACATGGAAGGTAAACCCGTTCTCATATCCTGCCTCTGCGAGAAGCTGCTTTGCCTTATCAAGATCTGTCGTATAAACATCGTTAAGCTCTTCCATATAATACTTGCCAAACGAAGGGAATACGCTGCTTCCCAGCTCAGATCCCTTTCCGTCCGAGAGGATGTCAAAGATCTCCTCTTTGTCGACCGCATAGCACAATGCCTGGCGGACTTTCTCATCACGGAACGGTTCAAAATCATTGTTCAGATACAGCGCCTGAACCAGGTTCATCGTACCCTCGTACACTTCGAAATCGCCGCTAAGCTCGTTCATCTGGCCGGTCGTGATACGCATAAACATATCGATGGCACCACCGTTTAAGTTCATCGCGATGGAATCCGGATCCGCAATGATCTTTAATGTGATCTTGCCGATGTTGGCCGGAGTTCCCCAGTACTCATCGAACTTCTCAAGGATGATATTCTCCTGCGGAGATCTGGACACATACTTGTATGGTCCTGTTCCGATCGGAGTGGTGTCCGGGCTGGTGTTCTTTTTCGGAATAATGGCCGTTGTCATATACGCCAGGAACTCCGTATCACTCTCATAGAGCTGCACCACGATGGTCTTGTCATCTACGACCATCACGTTCTCGATATTAGAAAACGCCGACACTAACGGATCACCCTCACTAGTATCAGCGCAACGATCAATGGAATATTTGACATCGTCCGCTGTAACTGTGCTTCCGTCATGGAATTTCACTCCGTCTCTCAGAGTGAATGTGTACGTCTTGCCATCCTCACTTACCTCATGAGCACTGGCCACAGCGTCGATAAGATTACCATCTGCGTCCGGTTTTACCAGACCTTCAAAAAGGTTGAACAGGATTTCCTTTGTTCCCGCCGCCACTGCCTTGTGGGGGTCAAGACTATCCTCGATGTCCTGTGCAATCCCAATGGTAATTTCTGAAGAACTCTTCGCCTTATCGCCTGCGCATCCCGTCAGTGCAATAGTCAATGAGAATAACACAGACATCAAAAAAAGTGGTTTCAAACTTCTTTTCTGCATGTGTATTTCTTCCTTTCCCATTATGAAATTTTTTGTTTCTGCAACATTGTATTTCATAAAACAAAAAAAAGCAAGTGCAAAACACTCACTTTTTCTTTCCTGATTGTTCTTTTTTCAGCTCAATACCTTCTTGAGTTCGTCCATAAAGGTGTTGACATCTTTAAACTCACGGTATACGGAAGCAAAACGCACATAAGCGACCGCCTCCAGATCCTTGAGCTTATTCATGACCAGTTCACCGATCACTGCGCTCGGGATCTCCTTCTCCTCACGGTTAAAGATCTCTGTCTCCACATCGTCGATCAGATTATTGATCTGGTTGGCACTGATCGGTCTCTTATGGCACGCACGCAGTACGCCGGCCTCGATCTTTGAACGATCATATGTCTCCCGGTTATTATCTTTTTTAATAATGATCAGCGGGATCGTCTCAACCTTTTCATAGGTGGTGAAACGCTTGCTGCACTCATCACAAACCCTTCTGCGACGGATCGAATTGTTCTCCTCCGCCGGTCTGGAATCGATCACTCTCGTATTTTCATGACCACAAAACGGACACTTCATATGTTCTTCCCCCCTGCACTTATCTGCTACAAAAGGTTCTCATGAGCAGTATTCTTTATGATTATAGCGAATAATACACTTTATGTCAACCGCAAAAATCCGAATAAGCAGGAACGATCATTGTTTGATATCTACCAGAATGATCTCCGGTCCCACCTGTCTGATATCACGAAACGGAATACAGATGCCATTTGTATCACAAAAAATATTGCACAGGGAAAATCCGGGTCTGACAATGATCTTGTGAATACAACCGTCACAGGGATCAAATTCCAGATCCACTACATGACCGAGTTTCCTGCAATCCTTGATATTGATAACCTCTTTGTCACTAAACTCGCTAAACAGCATACGATGCCCCCTGCTATCTCTTTGCATTTAATATATGCGGCTTTTGGCGCAATGTTCGCATTCTGCAAAGCCCGCATTCCGATGCTCCCATGTATATTTTTCCAAACTCTGCACATCCTTAGAATAGAGCATGATACAGGAGGCAAAGGGCGATGTCACAGGGAAAGGTGGAAATATGCGGGGTAAACACTTCAAAGCTCCCTCTTTTGGGAAACGAGGAGAAGGAATCTTTATTTGAAAGGATCGAGAACGGAGATCCGGATGCCAGGGAACGTTACATCGAGGGAAATCTGCGTCTGGTACTGAGCATCATCAAACGCTTCGGAAACAGCAACGAGAATGTGGATGACCTTTTTCAGATCGGCTGTGTCGGACTGATCAAGGCAATCGACAATTTCGACACAAAACTGGGCGTCAAATTTTCCACCTATGCAGTACCCATGATCATCGGCGAGATCCGTCGTTTTTTACGGGACAACAGTGCCCTGCGCGTGAGCCGTTCCCTCAAGGACACCGCTTACAAGGCAATCTACGCCAAGGAGACACTGACCAAGAAAAACATGACCGAACCGAATCTGACCGAGATCGCCGAAGAGATCGGGGTGTCGAAGGAAGAGATCGTCTATGCACTCGATGCCATTCAAAATCCCATGAGCCTTTATGAGCCCATATATACGGAAGGCGGAGACACGCTCTATGTGATGGATCAGATCAGCGACAAAAAGAACAAAGAAGAATTGTGGATCGAACATCTCTCGCTTGCGGAAGCCATGAAACGACTCAGCGACCGGGAGCGCGAGATCATCTCCATGCGATTTTTTGAAGGGAAAACACAGATGGAGGTTTCCTCCATGATAGGCATTTCCCAGGCGCAGGTCTCACGCCTGGAAAAAAATGCCTTAAGAACGATGAAAAACTATCTGGTGGGATGATTGATGGCATCCAGGAATCGTCTGCGGATGTAAAAGTCTGAATCCTCTCCAAGCATGGATCTGTTCTCTGTAGGGATGAACCCTCCTGCCATCTCCTTGTGTCCGCCGCCGCTGCCGATTTCTGCAAGGGCACGCTTGGTCACATCACCGGCATCCGTCTCTTCCACCTCGCTGCGGACCGAAAACTTGATCCCGTCAGGGCGGAGCGCATATACCACTGACACCGTAACGACATCCAGGGCAAGGATAAAATCCGAGATGATGGCAACGAGCGCATCCGGACAGTCAAACGGAATCTGTGCGAAGCCCACCCTGTCATAGATCTGTACATTGTCTATGGCGGCACCATATGCCTTCAGATCCGCAAACTCCATCACATCCCGGTACATCTGCAGGATCAGATTTGCATTGGATCTTTCAAATACATAGGCAAACATCTCGGCATCAAAAGGAGTGGCTCCTCTTGTGAAATCTGCGGTATCCATCTTGATGCCGTAAGCGAGCGCAGCAGCTGCCTCGGGACTGATCGGTGTATCCGTCTCTTTGAAATACGAAGCGATGATCGAGGCACAGGCGCCGACATCCCGGATATCCTTATATTGATAATCACACGCATAATATGTAGGATGGTGGTCAATGCAGGCGATCTCATCGCCCACAAAGTCCGTAATATTGGCATTAAATTTCTGCGCATCAACGACCACGATGTAATCTTCTTCTTGCATATCCCGTATCTCGCCGATAGGCAGCACGCGGATCCCGAATACATCAAACATTTTCTTCGTACTGAGTTTTTCGATCTTGCCGTCATAGCAGATGATCGTATCGATTCCATGCTGCTTCAAAAAGTATTGCAGTCCGAAGGCACTGGCGATCGCATCCGGATCCGGATAATTGTGCGTCTGTACATAAACCTTATGGTTTTTGAGAATCTTCGTCAACTCGAGCGGTTTCATTCCTTATTCCTCGCCGTATATATTTTTTCTGATGTAATCTTTGTTCATACCAAAATCGACCTCAAGCACCGCCATGTCTCTTATCCTTGCATTCTGATAGGACCCCTCGACGGGAATGCTGGACTGTATGATCTCATAGGTCAGAAGTTTGCCGGCCTGCATACTCAGTGTATAGCATTCCGTCTGTGTCAGGTTTGTCGTAAGCTGCGGGAAAAGCCCGTCGATGAGCTGTGCGGAATTTGTGGCAAGAGCCGCGGGGAGCTTGCCGGATGCTGCCGTAAGCACCTTTCTCTGACGGTTTGTCCGCTCAAAATCGGTTCCGATATATCGGTTTCTGCAATATGCGAGCGCCTGTGGACCGTTGAGATGGATCATGCCGCTGAGCGATTCGTCAAGATAATCCGTCGTGATATCCCTTCCCTCGAGCAGGTTATACTCATTCAGATACGCATTGACCCACTTGACCTCCTCGTTGCTCAGCTCCAGATCGACGCCCCCCACCGCGTCCACAAGATTTGCAAACGCCTGGAAATTCACAAGCACATAGCGGTTCACTTCGATATCAAAATTCTGTTCGATCGTCTCTAAAAGAAGGGACGGTCCTCCATATGCATACGCCGCATTGAGCCGGTTGCCATCCCTGCCCGGAATGTCCACATACATATCACGGAGAAGGGATGTCATATAGATCTTCTTCGTCTTATTGCTGATGGATATCAGGATCATCGCATCGCTTCTGCCGTCATCATCCTTGTTTCTCGAATCGTTGCCGATCAGGAGGATATTGGTCACGCCCTCCTGTTTCATGGGCTCACCTGCCAGTTCCTCTTCCTTTTGAAAACTCATCCTGTTGTATACGCTTCCGACTGCAAAATACCACATGCCGGCAAACAAAAGCAACAAAAATAAAAGGAACAACAGGATTCCCTTTAATCCGGACTTCTTCTTTTTCTTTCTCCTACTCATCTCTTTACCCTTTTGTCTTTTTCCATTCGTTTTTCTCGTACCCTGCGTTCTCCCCGCAGGTGTTCTCCCCGCAGGTGCTCTCCCCTCAGGAGCTCTCCCCTCAGGTGCTCTTTGGGCAGCTCCTCGCTCTGCCGCTTCCCTCCTGCCGGACTGCCTTTGTGCCGGTTCTTCCCGGCGCGGCTGTCCTTGCACCGGCTTCTCCGCATCCGGCATTCTTTGTATCTCCGCTTCACGCTCCGGATCTCGTCGCAGCGCCGACTCATAGACCGGTTGTCTCAATCCCGGTTCATTTGCATTTTGTCTTCCTGCGCCGGGATCGTTCTCAACGGATTCTTCCGGGGAAGAGGGGCGCCGCTGCGCAAGTTCCTGTTCCAAAAAACGTTCCAGTCCCTCTTTGATCGCTTCGCCCTCATTGATCAAATCTTCGTTTTTCATAATCTCCACCTATTTCGCCAACATGCGGCGTTCTCTTTTGCATCTTAAAGTTTGATAAACTCTCTCAGCTGCTGTTTCGCAATGGCTCCCACCGTCTTTTTCATGATTTCGCCGTTTTGAAAGATCACCAGCGTGGGGATCGACATAACCTGATACTTTGCGGCAAGCTCAGGCTGCTGATCCACATTTACTTTACAGATCTTGACATCACTTGTCTCCTGCGCAAGTTCCTCCACGAGAGGCGATATCATTTTACACGGGCCACACCAGGGAGCCCAGAAATCAACTAAAACCGGCTTATCTGCGCGGATCACTTCCGCTTCAAAAGTCTCTGTTGTCACGCTTTGTGCTGCCATAACACTTCTCCCTTCGTGATTTTATTTCATCGATAGTATAACCATTTTTGCATTCTTTGTCTCTTTTTTTTCTATTTCTTTATAAAAACTTAAGGTTATAGCATCGTCAATATGAGCCGGCCGCGCTACCCGTTTCCCCTCAGAATGCGGAAATTTTCCGCAAGCTGAAGCCAGTTTGCACGAAAAAGCTGCATGATCTGCCAATATCCGGCTCCGTGCAGACCGTACTCACGGATCAGATCGAATTTCGCCTGCATACTCCGCACATCCTCAAACCACACTTCATGCGTCAGTCCATCCTCGCTATATGTAAAAAAAGGCGACATTGCAGTCTCATCAAACAGGATCTGCGCACCGTAGCGGATCGCAAGCCGCACGGCTTCCACATTTCCGATCGTCCTTGCCCTGCTTTGTCCGCGCACATACGGAAGGGTCCAGTCATATCCGTAGTTGGGGATTCCCAGGCTGATCTTGGCCGGATCGATCTCACTGACTGCATAATCCACCACCTCACGCACCCGGTTGATGGGTGCCACAGCCATCGGAGGACCGTAGGTATATCCCCACTCATAGGTCATGAGTAAAACCTGATCGGCCACAAGTCCCAGCTGTCTGTAGTCCTTCCCCTCATATAGCAATCCCTGCTGGTCGGCGCTCGTCTTCGGCGCCAAGGCAACACTTGACACATGTCCCTGCGCGTTCAGAGCCTGCGTGAGTTCCTCTACAAACAGGCCAAAGGCGTCTCTGTCTCTTGCGAGAATGTATTCAAAATCCACATCTACGCCTTGATATCGTTTGGACTGCATAAGCGTCAGGATTTCCGAGATCAGATTGCTTTTGGCCTCCCGGCTGCCGACAAGTGCACTGATCAGCATATTGTTGAAGATCCCGCTCTCATCGAACGGCGTAAGCGTCATGATCGGCATCACGCCATACTGATATGCAAGATCTATCATATAAGTCTCGTCAAGCGGCGGAGGGATCAGATCGCCGTTTGTCGTAAATCCATAGGAGAAAACGGACAACCGGCTCAAATAGGGTAACGTCTGCCCAAGCACCCAGGAGCTGATGAACGGGTAAGCATATCCATTTGTCTGCAACAGAGCATCCTCTCGCTCTTCTCCCCGGATGTACAATGCCTGCCCCACTGCAAGCTCATATGGATAGATGAGCTGATTGTCAAAGATCACATCCTGCACCGGCACATTTTGCGATGCTGAGACAGTATCCACATCGTCTCCCGTCTGCACAACATAAATCGCCATTCTTTCCGCCTCCACAGCCCTTACAACAATATATGCAAATACAGTCGTCCCGTCAACATTCTTTTGTGATCTCTTTTTTCAGACGTTTCATGATCTTTTTCTCCAGTCTCGAGATATAGGACTGTGAGATCCCGAGCAGATCCGCAACTTCCTTTTGGGTCATCTCACATCCATCCGCTCTCTCAAGCCCGAACCTAAGATTGATGATCTTTCTCTCCCGCTCCGAAAGTTTTGCGATCGCCTTTCTCAGGATTTTGCGTTCCGCTTCGTCCTCAATATCCTTATAGATGACATCTTCCTCCGTTCCGAGTATGTCGGACAAAAGGAGTTCATTTCCATCCCAATCCACGTTGAGCGGCTCATCGATCGAAACTTCCAGTTTTGTCTTGTTATTGCGCCTTAGATACATCAGTATCTCATTTTCGATGCAGCGGGAAGCATACGTCGCAAGCTTGATATTCTTATCCGGCTTGTAAGTATTGATTGACTTGATCAGTCCGATCGTACCGATCGAGATCAGATCTTCCACGCCGATGCCTGTGTTGTCAAATTTTTTGGCAATATAAACGACAAGCCTCAGATTGTGCTCGATCAGAATGGTTTTTGATTCACGATCCGCCACAGTGCCCAGTCCCCGAATCATCGCATTTTCCTTCTCGGCCTCCAGCGGCGGAGGAAGCACCTCCGCCCCTCCTATATAATGGATATCTCCCTGCTTGGGAAACAACAGTCCTCTGCCGGGGTTCACCAATCCGAACCGGATCTTGCCGGGCATCGCCAGTTTTAATACCATGTGTCAGCCTCCTATCACATAAACATTGGATGAAGGATCATCTGATACGCGCCATCACCGCTCAGTGTTCCTTCATAGATCCCGATCACAACATTGGATCGCTTCATCCGTTGTATCCTGCCGTTTTCCGTTTCATCCAAAACGCACACCAAACCGGCGACAAATCCCTCCAGCATTCCGTTCTCTCTACCGAGGGAATGATAGGGAATGACGCGGTACTGCTCCGGCCTGATCGTCACCTCATATGCCTTAAGAACACTCCTCTCCAGGATCAGGACCGGTCTTCGACTGATGGGATCACAAAGACTGTTTCCCGTATCTACAAGTGCATTACAGCAAAACCGCTTTCCGTTTACCGTGAT
>JAGBQU010000183.1 GCA_017632755.1 Lachnospiraceae bacterium | reverse complement strand
GGAAAGAGGAATACCGCGAGGCATTTCTCTTTCGTATTGTTTAAGAGGTATGACTATGAAGATACTTTTCATATCCCTGGGATGTGATAAAAATCTGGTGGATTCAGAGATGATGCTGGGCATGCTCAGAGAGCATGGCTATGAGTTTACCGATGACGAGGAGCAGGCAGATATCGTAGTGGTAAACACCTGCTGTTTTATCAACGATGCACAAGAGGAGAGCATACAGGTTCTACTGGAGATGGGACAGCGCCGCATAAATGGTGAGATCAAGGCACTGATCGCAGCCGGATGTCTGGCGCAGCGATACAAGGATGAGATCCGACATGAGATCCCCGAGGTCGACGCGATCGTCGGCACAACGGCCATCGATAAGATCGTCTCGGCACTCGAGCATGTGTTGGAAGGTCAGGGAAGAGATGAACTGGATGAGGTGAGCAGAAAACCCGTGACAGATCAGAAGCGGATCGTGACGACGGGCGGACACTATGCTTACCTGAAGATCGCGGAGGGGTGTGATAAGCACTGCACCTACTGCATTATCCCTAAGGTGCGAGGTGATTATCGCAGCGTCCCGATGGAGAGCCTTGTTAGGGAGGCGGAGCAGCTTGCCGGGAGCGGCGTGAAGGAATTGATCCTTGTGGCGCAGGAGACGACGGTATACGGTGTGGATCTGTATGGCAAAAAGAGTCTGCCTGAGCTTTTGCGCAGGCTTTGCGGGATCCGTGGCCTTGTGTGGATCCGGATCCTGTATTGCTATCCGGAGGAGATCACGCAGGAACTGATCGATGTTATCAAAGAGCAGCCCAAGATCTGCCATTATCTGGATATCCCGATCCAGCATGCAAGCGATGAGATCTTAAGGCGCATGGGACGCAGAACGGATCAAGCGCAGCTTATGGACATCATCCACAGCCTGCGGCAGCAGATCCCGGATATCTGCCTGCGCACGACACTGATCACCGGCTTCCCGGGGGAGACGGATGAGCAGCATAAGGAACTGATGGACTTTGTCTCGCAGATGGATTTTGACCGGCTGGGCGTTTTTGCATACTCACCGGAAGAAGATACACCCGCAGCTTCCTTCCCGGATCAGATCGCGGAAGAGGTCAAACAGGAGCGCCGTGCACAGCTGATGGAACTGCAGCAGGATCTCGCCTTTTCGCGTGCCGAGGGAAGAGTCGGGGAACGTCTTCTTGTCATGATCGAGGGGAAGGTAGCGGATGAGAACGCCTATGTGGGACGGACATACCGGGATGCGCCGAATGTGGACGGCCTGATCTTTGTACAGACGCAGGAAGAACTCATGACGGGAGATCTTGTTAAGGTATGTGTCAGCGGCAGCTATGAATATGATCTGATTGGAGAGATAGAAAAATGAAAATGAATTTGCCAAATCAACTGACGATGTTTCGTGTGATACTGATTCCGTTTTTTGTGTATGTTCTTTTGGATTCGAATAACAACGAATGGTTTAAATGGGTTGCGCTCGGGATCTTTATCGTTGCATCCCTGACGGATCTTCTGGATGGAAAGATCGCGAGAAAGTATAATCTGGTGACGACCTTCGGAAAATTTATGGATCCTCTTGCGGACAAGCTGCTTGTCTGCTCGGCGCTGATCGCGCTGATCCCGCTTGAGGTAATCCCGGCATGGGCGACCATCCTTATCAT
>JAGBQU010000182.1 GCA_017632755.1 Lachnospiraceae bacterium | reverse complement strand
ATAAAAGCGAAAGACAGGTTCAATCTTGAACCTGTCTTTTTTGTTATCCTTATGAAAGAACGCTGCCAAATTTACCGCTTGCCCGCATTCATCTGCAGATTTGCGAACTTCGTATACTGCGGCAGCCATGCCAGCTCGATCGTTCCGATCGGGCCGTTTCTCTGTTTTGCAATAATGATCTCCGAGATCCCTTTTTTTTCGGTTTCCTTGTTATAGTAATCGTCACGGTAAATAAACATGACCACATCCGCATCCGGCTCGATCGCTCCGGATTCTCTCAGATCCGAAAGCATCGGTCTGTGATCGGGTCTTTGCTCGACCGCACGGCTGAGCTGAGAGAGCGCCAGAACCGGCACATTCAGCTCCCTTGCAAGGGCCTTTAAAGAACGGGAGATATCTGAGATCTCCTGCTGTCTGGAATCACTTCTTCCGCTTCCGGACATCAGCTGCAGGTAGTCGATGATGATCATCTTAAGACCGTGCTCTAGCTTGTATTTGCGGCATTTGCTGCGAAGTTCCGAAATCGAGATACCAGGCGTATCGTCAATGATCAGCTTGGATCTTCCGATCGTATCTGCCCCCTCAATGAGCTTCTCCCATTCATCATCCATAAGCTGCCCGGTTCTGAGCTTCTGCGCATCTACGCCGGATTCCAGGGAGAACATACGATTCACAAGCTGTTCCTTGGACATCTCGAGAGAAAAGATGGCAACGCACTCCTTCTGCTTGAAGGCAACATGCTGCGCGATATTTAACACAAAGGCTGTCTTTCCCATGGAAGGTCTCGCCGCGATCAGCACCAGATCGGAGGGCTGCATGCCGGCGGTACGGTAATCCAGATCCAGAAAACCCGTGGCAATGCCTGTGACATTTCCCTGCGTCTTGGATGCCTTCTCAATCTTATCCATGGCATTCATGACCACCTGACGGATCGGTACGAAATCGGCGGATCCTCTTCGCTGGATCAGATCAAAGACCCTCTTCTCCGTATCTTCCAAAATAAAATCGGTACTTTCCTTGCCCTGATAACAGCTGTTTGCGATATCTTCATTGAGCCTGATCAGCCTGCGAAGCAACGCCTTGTCCGCCACGATCCTGGCATAGTGCCTGATGTTGGCGGATGTCGGAACCAGTGCGATCAGATCTCGGATAAATTCCAGACTGCTGACCTCAGGGGGCACATCCTTTTCCTTTAAACGGTTTTGCAGTGTCACCATATCCACGCTGCAGCCTTCATCCTGCAGTTCCACCATCGCTTCAAACAAAACACCGTATTGTTTATTGTAAAAATCCTCGCCGGTAATGATCTCGGATGCGATAACGATCGCCTCATTGTCCAGCAGCATAGAGCCAACGACTGACTGTTCCGCCTCTATGCTTTGCGGCATTGTCCTTTTCAGTATTGCTTCATCGATCGGCATGACATTTTCCTTCCCGAAATCCGTGTTTTACTCTTCCTCAACCTTCACCCGCAAAGTAGCAGTCACCTTCTGGTGCAGTTTTACCTTTACCTCAGAAACGCCAAAAGACTTGATCGGTTCGTCCATCATGATCTTCTTCTTGTCGATCTCCTTGTCATACTGTGCCTTGT
>JAGBQU010000181.1 GCA_017632755.1 Lachnospiraceae bacterium | reverse complement strand
CTGCTTACTTTTCCCATATAGCTGTCAAAAGAGCCATCGTATTGTGATATACGATGGCCTGTATCCGGTCTGCATACTTTTCTGCAACAAACACTTTTGCCTGCGCCACCCATATATTCTGATTATCATTTATCAGGACTCTGTGCATGGGAATCCTTCTCTCCGATATTTCTTGCTTTCTATAGGTGCAATATTTTAATAAACAAGTGGTTTTTTTCACAATATCGGTTGTAATTATAGCACAACCATTGCGTGTATGCAAATGACAAAAATCGGTTTTCGTGTCAAAAAAGTTGACAAAGAATGGTTCATGTATTAGTCGGCAAGCACCTTTTCAAAGTAGCGGATCGTGTAGGATAATCCCTCCTCTAACTGAATATAGGGCTCCCAGCCAAGTTCCTTTTTCGCAAGCGTAATATCCGGTCTGCGCTGCCGTGGATCATCAACGGGCAAAGGCTCATAGACGATCTTTGATCTGGAGTTTGTCTTGCGGATAATGATCTCTGCCAGCTCCTTGATCGTAAACTCGCCCGGGTTACCGATGTTTACAGGACCTGTAAAGTCCTCCGGGCTGTTCATCAACGCGATCATGCCGCCGATCAGGTCATCGACATAACAAAAGCTTCTGGTCTGGCTGCCGTCGCCGTAGATGGTGATGTCTTCTCCTTTTAGAGCCTGTACGATAAAGTTTGAGACCACTCTTCCGTCTCCGACGTCCATGCGTGGGCCGTATGTATTAAAGATGCGCATGACCTTGATATCCACCTTATGCTGTCTGTGATAGTCAAAGAACAAGGTCTCTGCCACGCGCTTTCCCTCGTCATAGCAGGAACGGGGGCCGATGGTGTTGACACTGCCGCGGTAGGATTCGACCTGCGGGCTGTTCTCCGGATCGCCGTATACCTCTGAGGTAGAGGATTGCAGGATCCTTGCACCGGTTCTCTTTGCAAGGCCAAGCGTGTTGAAGGCTCCGTATATGGAGGTCTTGGTCGTATAGATCGGATCTCTCTGATACTGCACCGGGCTTGCGGGGCATGCGAGATTGTAGATCTGATCACACTCCACAAAGATGGGCTGTATGATGTCGTGTCTTATAAATTCAAAATAGGGATTGGTCAAAAGGTGACGGATATTGTCCTTGCTTCCCGTAAACAGGTTATCCACACAGATAACGTCATTACCCTCGGCAAGCAGACGTTCACACAGATGGGATCCCAAAAAACCGGCTCCGCCGGTGACCAGTACTCTTTTTTTTCTCATGTGCTCTCCCTCATATATAAACGTAGTTATTAAGTAAATGCGAAAGCGTGCCTGCAGTGGAATTTGTACAACCGACACAATCGAAAATTGTCGTTATCTGAGCTTTCGCAAATGTCTAATACATAATTATGGTATGAAATCCCTCCGATCTTCATCAGAGGGATTTATCGTTTATACTCTGTGCACTATAATGCCGCCTTGATCTGATCCACCTTATCAAGGTGCTCCCAGGGCAGATCCACATCTGTTCTTCCAAAGTGACCATATGCAGCGGTCTGCTTGTAGATAGGGCGACGCAGATCCAATGCGTCTATGATGGCTGCCGGACGAAGGTCAAACACCTTGCCGATCACCTCAACGATCTTCTCCTCGGGTACGTTTGCTGTTCCGAAGGTATCGACAGCGATTGAAACCGGTTTTGCCACGCCGATCGCATAGGCAAGCACAACTTCCAGTTTCTTTGCAACCCCTGCAGCGACGAGGTTCTTGGCAACCCATCTGGCTGCGTATGCTGCAGAGCGGTCTACCTTTGTCGGATCTTTGCCCGAGAAAGCGCCGCCGCCGTGACGTCCTGTTCCGCCATAGGTATCTACGATGATCTTTCTTCCGGTAAGACCCGCATCTCCCTGCGGTCCGCCGATAACAAATCGTCCGGTCGGATTGACATAGTAGATGGTGTCCGCATCGAGAAGCTTCTCCGGGATCACGGGTTTTATCACATATTCGATGATATCTTTTCGGATCGTCTCAAGGGTCACATCCGCAGCATGCTGTGTAGAGATGACGATCGTGTGGATCCTCGCTACTTGTCCGTCCTCATCAAATTCTACGGTAACCTGACTTTTTCCGTCGGGCCTTAAATAGGGAAGCGTTCCATCCTTGCGCACCTTGGTCAGCTGTCTGGTAAGACGGTGAGCAAAGGAAATGGCCGGCGGCAGATACTCCGGTGTCTCGTCTGTGGCATAACCAAAGATGATCCCCTGGTCTCCCGCTCCTGTTCCGAAATCCTGCGTTTCCCCTTCCTGTTTTGATTCGTATGCCTTATCAACGCCCATTGCGATGTCTGCAGACTGCTCATCGATGGATGTCAGAACCGCGATCGACTCTGCGTTAAAGCCGTCCTGATTGTTGGTATAACCGATCTCACGAATGGTATCTCTTGCCACCTTTGCAATATCCACATAAGCATTGGTGGTGATCTCTCCGACCACAAGTGCTAATCCTGTCGCAACAGTTGTCTCTGCAGCAACCCTGGAATACGGATCCTGCTCGATCAACGCATCAAGGATCGCATCGGAGATCTGATCTGCGACCTTATCCGGATGTCCTTCTGTTACAGATTCTGAAGTAAATAATCTTCCCATTTTATTATCCTTTCTTACAAATAAGATGCTTGGGTTCATTCATTCTCATTTTCTCACTATTTTCCGGGTATTTGTTTCACTCCGGCATGATAGATATGCTACCAAATACAGATGGATTTGTCAAATCCTAGTACGCTTTGACCTTGGTCCACAGATCGGCAAAATATTGCTTGATACCGGTCTGTTGGTAGCGGAATACCTCATTCTTCTCATATCCGAAATCCGGTGCGTAGGAGTTTATCCCCTCATAATCCGTCCCGGCAAGTTCTTCTGCCACAGTCTTGATCGGCGAGGTATAGCCGACATAGGCAGAGTTTGCATATGCCACCTCATCCGAGAGTATATAATTGATAAACTCATGTGCCAGCTTCGTATCGAGACATGCATCCGTGACCACCATGGCATCGCACCATTCATTTGTACCCTGCGCCGGTTCCAGATAGCCCATGTTCTCGTTCTCGGACATGATATAGGCGGCATCCCCCGAATAGACAACAGCAAGTGCCTTGTTTCCCGAGATCATATTATCGATCACATCATCGCCCGCGTACACGAAATCCATCGTATCGCGTTGTGACAAAAGCCACTCGTACGCAGCATCGATCTCCTCCGTGTTCTCCGTGTTCATGGAGTAGCCGAGCGCTTTGAGTGCGACCATAAAGGAATCCCTCTCCGAATCATACATGTAGATGTTTCCCTTGTACTTCTCATTGCGAAGAAGCTCCCATCCCTGAGCCAGATCGGCCTCATCCACAACCGTTTTATCATATAGAATACCTACCGTACCTACAAAATACGGCGCGGAGTATGTGTTGTCCGGATCGTAGGCAAACCCCATAATCTCCGGATCGAGCCCATCCGCATTGGAAATCTGCGACCAGTCGATCGGCTGCAGGAGTTTTTCGCCTATCAGTCTCTCTATCATGTAGTCTGAGGGGATCAGGATGTCAAATTCCGCCCCGCTCTTGACCTTTGTGTACATGCTCTCATTGGAGTCGAAGGTCTCATAGACCACTTTACAATCATATTTCTCCTCAAATTTTTCCAATAGCTCCGGATCGATATACTCTCCCGCATTGTATACACGGAGCGATCGCTGTGCACCCTGTATTCCGGTAAAGACGGAGACGCCGATGATCGCAGCAACAAGAACTCCCACCACGTAGCGCATCGATCGTTTGACAACGGCAGGTGTTACATTGACAAGCACAAGGATCAAAACGATCACAAGGATCACGATCGTCGAGAGCGCGTTGATCGTGGGATTGGTACGCTTGGTCATATTATACACGATGATAGAGATGTTCTGCACACCGTTTCCCGTCACAAAATAAGAGATCACGAAATCGTCAAACGACATGGTAAACGCCAGCAGCATACCTGCAAAAATCCCGTCCCTCAGCATCGGGATCAGCACCTTGGTCAGTGCCTGAAACGGGGTCGCTCCAAGGTCAAGCGCGGCCTCCGCCACATTGGGGTCGAGCCCTCGCACCTTCGGATACACACTCGTGATGACATAGGGCGTACAAAAGGCGATATGGCTCAGCAGCATGGTCAGATATCCTTTTGTAAACACAACGGAGGAAAAGAGGATCATCAGACCGATCGCCGTTACAATATCCGGATTCATGATCGGAAGATTATTTACATTCAGGATCGCTTCTCTTAAAACCTTACGGCATCTGGAAAGTCCTATGGCTGTGATCGTTCCCAGGATCGTTGAGATAATGGTCGCAAAAAAGGCAATGGTGACCGACACATAAACGGCCTTCATGATGGAGCCGTCCTCGATCAGGCGTGCGTACCATGTCAGGGAAAAGCCTGTAAAATTCGTCAGTGACTTGGATTTATTAAAGGAATAAAACATCGTCACCGCGATTGGCAGGTAGAAAAACAGGAAACATACGCCTATATAGATTGCGGAGGCGATCCGGCTTTTTTTCGTTCTCATCCGTTATCCTCCTTTTCATCCTTATCAAAGCGCTTCATCAGTGAAATTCCGATCAATATAACGATTGTGAGCAGAATGGAGATCGCGCTTCCGAAGTTCCAGTTGCCGACTGAGATAAACTGCGTCTCGATCAGGTTGCCGATCAGCATAAACTGCCCTCCTCCAAGGAGCTTTGGAATGACAAATGTCGATATGGAGAGCAAAAATGTCATCATAACGCCGTTGATAACGCCGGGAATAGACATCTTAAAGATGACCTTCCAGAAGGTCTGGAAATTGCTTGCACCAAGGTCATGGGAGGCCTCAATGAGCGAGCGGTCGATCTTTCGGATCGAGGTGTGGATCGGGATCACCATAAAGGGAAGCATATCGCTGACCAGTCCCAGCATGACTGCTACATTTGTATACATCAGATTTGCGGGTTCAAATCCCATCAGTACAAGGATCTTATTG
>JAGBQU010000180.1 GCA_017632755.1 Lachnospiraceae bacterium | reverse complement strand
GGCATAGGGATCAAACAGATAATTGTAATCACATATGATCAGATCACTGAAAAGGCTGATGTCAAGCCCCATCTCAAACGGACACACCAGATGTTTTTGGGCATACCCGGTGATCGTATCCCGGTCAAAACGCTCCTCCTGCACAAGAAGATCGAAGACTGCGTCATTGATCCTGTCAAAATGCCCTTTTGCATAGGGGCATGTTTCCGGATCGCAGTCCTTTTCCGGCATGAAACAGATTTTTTCTCTTGCCATGAGCACCACCGATTTATACGCAAGACCATTTTCCCTAAGCAATCCCAATGCGTTCGCCGCAACACTGCCGGTGATCGTCTTGGCTGTCAGATAAAAAATCTTGTCTGCCTTCCCCTCCCCGACCGCTTTCACCGCAGGAAATATCGTAGAGAGTGTCTTGCCCACTCCGGTCGGTGCCTGGATGAACAGCTTTCTTTTGTGACAGATGGTCTGATATACCTGGGTCACCAATTCCTTCTGCCCATCCCTGTATGGAAACGGGAATTCCACTTTCCGGATCGATGCGTTCCGCTTCTTCCGCCACTCATATGAGAAATCCGTCCACTTTTTATACTCTGACATAAGTGTCATGAACCAGTTTTCCAGTTCTTCCCGTGTGTTAGTTTGCTCAAAATACTTGATCTGCTCCGTCTCTATGTTACAGTAGGTCAGACGCACTCCCATTTCTCTTTGTCGATACGTTTCCGCATAGAAATATGCATAGCACCTGGCCTGCGCAAGGTGTACGGGGATCGGCTCCGTTATCTTATCCAGATCCCGGTAGGTGGATTTGATCTCGTCAATGACCAACGGTTCCCCGCTGATCACGCCGTCGGCCCGCCCTTCGATCTTAATCGTGTATTCCCCACAGTCAATTCTGTGCGCGATCGGTACTTCCGCACGATACGACTCCCCCATCCGGTTCTGGATCAAGCGATGGATGCGCGCCCCTTCCTGCATGGCATCCTCTTTGACGCGCTCCCCGCGGCGGGTGATATCTCCGCTGCGAAGAAGGAATTCCACAAAATCACGCACCGATATCTGCATTTCCATTTTTACACCTCCTTATTATCTAAAAGAGACTCAAGCAATTGCAGAGCAATTTCCTATTACACAAAAAACTCCCGCTCAGGATCAACATTCCTGCGGGAGTCACAAAATGATGTGTCACAAGGCTCAGACAGACGTTCATAAAAAGATCATGAGGCAGCCTCTTTCGTGCTGTATTTGACAAGTAAAAGCTCCACACCGATCGTGTCGGTCATCCTTCCGCTTTTGATGTCCTCCTCCATCTGCACACAGTCTGCCAGGGCATTGTGCAGATCTGTCACCTCATACAGGTTGCAGGAAGGCTGCTTCTTTCCGACCGCAAAAGGCGGGATCCCGACTGCGGAAGCGATCGTGCGCTCATCATATCCTTTGCCCCTGAGGATCTTGATCTGCAAAAGCTGGTTAAACTCTCTCTCCATCAGATTGAGTATCATAAGCGTCGATTCCCGCAGCGACAAGAGCTCGGAATAGAGAACCAGTGCCTCTTTCTGTCTCTTTTGTGCCATGAGACTGACCATATCGAAGACCCTGCTTGAAAGCTGCCTTGTCGTGATCGTCTCGATATCTTTGGGTGTGATCTCCTCCTTATGCAGTGTATAACAAATGAGCTTCTCCAGTTCTTTTTCAATATTCTCCATATCGCTTCCGGTTCGTGACAGAAAGAGACTGATCGTGGACATGTTCATTTTCTTTTTCTCATTTTCTACCCGTCTGGCGATCCATTTGCGAAGCGTGGCCTCATCCTGTGTTTCAAACTCAGCAATATGTCCCACTTCCTTGACCGCCTTATACATGCGGCTACGTTTATCCAGTTCTTTCTCAACAAAGATAAAATAGGTGAACTCCGGAATTTCCTTCATATAAGACGCCAGAGCCTCCTGGCTGGATTTGAAAAAACCGGTGTTTTCCAGCAACATGACTCTACGCTCTGCAAAAAAAGGCATGGTCTGCGCCATATCGATCACCGCAAGGGGATCCACTCCGCTCCCCTCGTACTCCGAGAGGTTCATTTTGTCAGCATCCCCCAAAAGCGCATCCCGTAGCTTGTTTTTGTATTGCACTCTCAGATAATCCTCACTGCCGCAAAGCAGATAGACATGACTGAACGTTCCGGTTTTGATATCCTCTAGTATCCTTCGCATAGCTCCATCATCCTGTTCTTTTATTGCAAACCATGTCTAATTTTATCATACTAATGGGCAAATTCATAGTTAAAACACCTCATACCGCGTTATATTCACACACAACAGGCAGCAATGAGATCGGCAGATCTCAGACGATCTCATTGATATATCCATCCGGGATCTCTCCGTTTGCAAGACGTCCAAGCACTTCTCCCTCGCCTTTGACTTTACCAAGATATTTTCCCATGATGATCGGCTTTTTGTCGGGCTTTATCTGCAGCAATCCTCCCGCTCCAAGGAGCAGTTTTTCCCATCTCTCCGCGAACAAAGCTTCCTGCACGAAAACCGCCTCCTCATTTGCATGCATATAATAACCCACAAACGAATCATCTGCAAAAACCATTTCCACGGCGCCGTTCTGACTCGCAAGTTCCTTGATCAAAAGCGCATAATATGCCCTGTCACGCTTCAGGAAAAAGTGATATCTGCGCGCCAGTTCCCTCATCGCGAAGGCGGCAAGCAAGTCACTGTCCTGCTCCTCAGCCGCACGGGTACAGATCTGCAGTTCTCCTTTCATGTGCTTTTCCCTCCGGAGATACTCCCATCTCTCATAGATATACCGAAAGCCGAAGGGCTCATATATCGCAGGGTTTGCCGGCATCAGAAAGGCAAAGAAGATCCCCCTGCTGCGCATATCGTCAAATGCCGCCTGCAAAAGCATGGTCATATATCCACGGTGGCGAAATCGCTTTTGGGTAGCCACCCCGACAATGTAGCAGGTCTGATATACCCTGTGACCGGAGGGCAGGTGTTCTTGTGCCTGCACATGTTCATCTTCATATGTCAGATCCTGCACACAAATCTCGTACGGAGTCAAAAACAACATGGATCGGATCTGCCCTTCCTCCCGTATGACAAAGCCAATATTCCTTGGAGCCTTTTCGCTATAATAATAATCGACAAATGCCCTGCTGTCCTCACAAAAGACCTCCTCCCAAAGGGCTCTGGTCTCCAGATTCCGCTCTCCTGTCAGTCTCTCTATCTCCGGCATCCCGCACACCCCTCACAGCCACTCTGCGTCACATCAACAGACATCAGTCCAAAAGGAGAGTTGAGCAGACAGACAGCCTGTGCACTGATCCCCTCCATCGCACCGGTAAAGCCAAGGCCTTCCTCCGTGGTCGCCTTCACATTCACCTGTGAGATATCCAGACCAAGCACACGGGCGATATTCTCTCTCATCGCATCAATATGCGGGCGCATTTTGGGTTTTTGCGCAATGATCGTGGCATCGATGTTCTCGATCACATAGCACTTTTCATCCAGCATTTCCCCCACGCGGGCAAGAAGCGCCAGGCTGTCAGCACCTTTATAGCTCTCATCCGTGTCCGGAAAATGCAGACCGATATCTCCCATCCCTGCCGCACCGAGCAGCGCATCCATGATAGCATGCAGCAACACATCTGCATCCGAATGCCCCAACAGCCCCAGCTCATGCGGTATCTTTACGCCTCCTAATATCAGATCCCGGCCTTCCACCAGCCGGTGCACATCGTATCCCATTCCGATCCTCATATAAAAAGCTCCTTTCATACAGCGCAATTTCCTGTTACGTCAAAAAACCGCAGGATCCAACCTGCGGTTTCATCATAGCGAGAGGGGGATTTGAACCCTCGACACCACGGGTATGAACCGTGTGCTCTAGCCAACTGAGCTATCTCGCCAAATATGTTTCCCGGTATTAACCAGAAAAATGGGACCTATAGGGCTCGAACCTATGACCCTCTGCTTGTAAGGCAGATGCTCTCCCAGCTGAGCTAAGATCCCATGTGGGGGGTTGTTTTCACAACCCGCTTAGCTAGTATACTATTTCCATATGGTATTTGTCAATAGGAAAACACATTTTTTTTACATCTTTTCCGGCGCATCAAATGCCAGAAGACCGATGCAGGTCTCAAAGATCTCCTTTGTCAGTCCGAGAAGCGCAATATAGCCTGCTTTCTCATCCTCGTCCTCCGCGGTGAGGATCTTCGTCTCGTGGTAAAAACGATTAAATGCATTCGCCACATCATAGATGTAGGCACATATCTTGTGCGGCGCAGTATCTGCGTAGGCGCTTTCGATCACGGTATTAAACTTGGCAAGTTCAAGCATCAGCGCTTTTTGTGCCTCACTCTGCGCGTCACGGATCACTGCCTGTGTGGGATCGCCCCCCTGCTCACGATATTTGCCGAGGATCGACTTGATACGGACGATCGTGTAGAGAATATAAGGGCCTGTATCACCCTCAAAGGAAGTAAACCGGTCGATATCAAACACATAATCTTTGGATG
>JAGBQU010000179.1 GCA_017632755.1 Lachnospiraceae bacterium | reverse complement strand
CCATCGACTACAACGAATATGTAGGCAGGATCGGTGTGGGCAAGGTGGACAACGGATCGATCAAGGTCAATCAGGAAGTGGTCGTTGTCAACCACCACGATGCATCGGTACAAAAAAAGGTAAAGGTTTCCAAGCTGTATGAGTTTGACGGGTTAAATAAAGTAGAGGTTTCGGAGGCCGGTATCGGCTCCATCGTAGCCATCTCGGGAATTGCGGACATCCACATCGGAGACACACTCTGCTCTCCGGAAAATCCGCAGGCCATTCCCTTCCAAAAGATCTCCGAGCCAACCATCGCCATGAATTTTATCGTTAACGATTCCCCGCTCGCCGGTCAGGAAGGCAAATATGTCACAAGCCGCCATTTGCGCGACCGTCTGTTCAAAGAGCTTAACACGGATGTTTCTCTGCGCGTGGAGGAAACAGAGACAACGGAAGCATTTAAGGTGTCCGGAAGAGGAGAACTTCACTTATCTGTTCTTATTGAAAATATGAGACGCGAGGGATATGAGTTCGCCGTATCAAAAGCGGAAGTGCTTTATAAATATGATGAAAGAAATAAGAAACTCGAGCCGATGGAGCTCGCATATATCGATGTTCCGGAAGAATTCGCCGGAAGTGTCATCGAAAAGCTCTCAAACCGGAAGGGTGAGCTTCAGGGAATGAGTACGACCAGCAGCGGAAACACCCGACTGGAATTCGCAATTCCGTCCCGCGGATTGATCGGCTATCGCGGCGAGTTTATGACGAGCACGAAGGGAAACGGTATCCTCAATACCATCTTCGACGGATACGGCCCTTATAAAGGGGATCTGCAATATCGTAATCAGGGTTCCCTCATCGCCTTTGAAACCGGAGAAGCGATCACCTACGGTCTTTACAATGCGCAGGACCGCGGCACGCTCTTCATCGGCCCGGGCGAGAAGGTCTACTCCGGCATGGTAGTCGGACAGACCGGCAAAGCAGAGGATATCGAGATCAATGTCTGCAAGAAAAAGCAGCTCACCAACACGCGTTCCTCGAGCGCAGACGAGGCGCTCCGCCTCTCTCCGCCTAAGATCCTCAGCCTGGAACAGGCCCTTGAATTCATCGATACCGATGAGCTTTTGGAGGTAACACCGAAATCACTCAGGATCCGTAAAAAGATCCTCGATCCCACACTGCGCAAGCGAAGCGCAATGAAGAAATCATAACAGGATCGCTTTTTTATCCGCGATCCCAAAGGTGACCTCCTCATCTTTTTCCACCACGGCTCTTGCACTTGTCACCTCCGTCATCTCCTTGCATACGGCAGCTTTCTGCTGCTCGGGAACCAGGATGACGAAGGTGACATTTTCTGTATAGATACTGTCCATGATCAGAACGTCTTTTTGTGAAAACAGGTGTGAAAGCTTTCCGGCATCATTGTAGTCAGCGCGGATCGTCAGTCTGCTCCCGCTCTCCTTTGTCAGGATCACACTGTTTTGCAACCCTTCCTTTGTCGCCTTCTGATATGCGCGTACCAGTCCGCCCGTTCCCAAAAGCGTTCCGCCAAAATACCTTGTGACAACCACGGTCACATTGCAGACGCCCTCGCCCAGGAGCACCTCCAGCATCGGTTTTCCCGCGGTCTGACTCGGTTCACCGTCATCACTCGAGCGCATGTTTTGTCCATCCTGTCCGATGACAAACGCGCTGCAATTGTGACGTGCATCCCAATATTTTTTCTTACACTCGGCGATAAAAGCTTCTGCCTCCTCGACGGTATCCGTCTTTTTCACATGTGCGATGAAACGCGATTTCTTCTCTATGATCTCGGCCTCTCCGCCCTCATATACGATCCTGCAAAGCTTTGCCATGTCGCTTCCTTCCTCTCCGATCCGTTTTTCAGCTTCCGATCCGGCACTCATCCCGGTCAAACAGCCAACTATCTATAGTGTAACACACAATCGTATAATTTGGGAAAAAGATGTCAAGAATGGTTAATGATGGGTATTGATTTAAAATTTTCTTTCCTTTATAGCAAAACTTTGATATACTAAAAAGAAGTATGGACTTAAGTATATGGACTTGAATCCAGTCCTTTCGATTCAAGATCAGGAGGCTACAACATGAATTACGGAAAAAAAGGGATCCGGAAGAAGCAGCAGCGGCTTCACTCCAAGCTGGATAAAGTCGGCAGAATGTTTCTCCTCACTTTCCTTAAAGCTTTTTTATTTTTAATACTGGCGATCGGCATATCCGGCATATGTCTCGGTTTCGGAGCCTTTAAAGGCATTCTTGCCTCCGCTCCGGACATATCCAATCTGGATTATACGCCAAGCGGCTATGCCACGGTCGTATATGACCTGAAGGGAAACCAGACAACCAAACTGGTCTCTGCGGACTCGAACAGAAGCTATGTCAACATGGACTCTATTCCCCAGAACCTGAGTGACGCCTTTGTCGCGATCGAGGACGAGCGCTTCTACGAGCATAACGGCATCGATATCAAGGGTATCATCCGCGCCGGATACAGAGGGCTCTCCACAGGACATTTCTCCGAAGGTGCCAGTACCATCACACAGCAGCTTCTAAAGAATAACGTGTTTGACAACTGGGTCAACGAATCCGAAATGGAGAAGGTCAGGCGTAAGATCCAGGAACAGTATCTGGCATTGGAGCTCGAAAAGAAGCTGGGCGGCGATCTGCAGGCAAAACGCACGATCCT
>JAGBQU010000178.1 GCA_017632755.1 Lachnospiraceae bacterium | reverse complement strand
GGAAGGAAGCAGGTCACATAATCATACTCGTTGGCTATGTATCTCTCGGTCACGCGCAGCGCCTCATATACGGATTTGACAGTTTCCTTCAAATAGTCAAAATTCCGCTCTTTGCGGGAGAGAATCTTTTCCCAGTCCCACTGATCCACGTAGATCGAGTGGATATTATCCGTCTCCTCATCCCTGCGGATGGCTGTCATGTCTGTATAAAGACCTGTTCCGTGAGAAAAACCGTAGGTTTTGAGTGCCAGCCTTTTCCACTTTGCGAGAGAGTGGACGATCTCAACCTCCTCGTCCCCCTGCTCCTTGATGCCAAAGCTGACCGGGCGCTCTACACCGTTTAAGTTATCATTCAGTCCTGTCTCGGGTTTTACGAACAAAGGTGCGGACACACGTGTCAGATTTAATTCCACGGCAAGCTGTCTTTCAAAAAAATCTTTCACTTTTTTAATCGCAATCTCTGTCTCTTTGATGCTTAAGGGCGACTGATATCCCTGAGGAATTTGTATCTTGCTCATAATCATATCCTTTCCATATCCTATATTTGCTGTGACGCCGCAGGCAGCCAGCGGTCTGCCCTGCCATATGCAAACAACACACCTTCACAAAACACGCCTTTGCACTTTGCCCGGCGGTATTATTTACAGTTCACAGTTATTCACGGTTCTGGGGAATGGAATCACATCGCGGATATTGCCCATTCCTGTCAGATACATGACACATCTCTCAAAGCCCAATCCGAATCCCGCATGTCTGGTGGAACCGTATTTGCGAAGATCAAGATAGAAATCATAGTCCTCTTTCTTCAGTCCCAGTTCCTCCATACGTGCCACAAGTTTATCGTAATCGTCCTCTCTCTGGCTTCCTCCGATGATCTCGCCGATTCCCGGAACGAGACAATCCATGGCTGCCACGGTCTTATTATCCTCGTTGAGTTTCATATAAAATGCTTTGATCTCCTTGGGATAGTCCGTAACAAAGACGGGACGTCCAAACTCTTTTTCCGTCAGGAAACGCTCGTGCTCGGTCTGCAGGTCGCTGCCCCAGTGTACCTTATATTCAAACTCGTCGTTATGTTTCTCTAAGATCTCGATCGCTTCCGTGTAGGTTACGTGCCCGAAATCGGAATTTGCCACGTGCTCGAGACGTTCGATCAGACCCTTATCCACAAACTGGTTAAAGAACGCCATCTCCTCGGGTGCGTTCTCAAGCACAAAGCGGATGATGTACTTGAGCATGCCCTCTGCAAGCATCATATCATCCTTCAGGTCGGCAAATGCCATCTCCGGCTCGATCATCCAGAACTCGGCAGCATGCCTTGTCGTGTTGGAATTCTCGGCGCGGAAGGTCGGTCCAAAAGTATATATATTCTTAAACGCCATCGCATATGTCTCGCCGTTGAGCTGACCGCTCACCGTAAGGTTGGTCTCTTTTCCGAAGAAATCCCGGCTGTAATCCACTGTTCCGTCTTCTGTTCGCGGAACATTCTCCATATCCAGTGTGGTAACACGGAACATCTCACCTGCTCCCTCACAGTCACTTCCGGTGATGAGCGGTGTATGAACATACACAAATTCTCTCTCCTGGAAATACTTATGGATCGCATATGCGATCAGCGAGCGAACGCGAAACACCGCCTGAAATGTGTTTGTACGCGGTCTCAAATGGGAGATCGTACGCAGATACTCAAACGAATGGCGTTTCTTTTGCAGGGGATAATCCGGCGCGGACATTCCCTCGATCTCTACGCTCTGAGCCTGGATCTCAAAGGGCTGTTTTGCCTGCGGTGTAGCCACGAGCTCACCCTTTACGATAACCGCAGCTCCCACATTCAATTTGGATATCTCCGCAAAGTTATCAAGCTTATCCGAATAAACGATCTGCAGCGTTTCAAAAAATGTTCCGTCACTGAGAACCAAAAAACCAAAGGTCTTTGAGTCGCGGACGCTGCGGATCCAGCCTCCGACCGTCACCTCTTTCCCCAGGTATTCTTCTTTGTTTCTATAAAGGCTTCTTACTGATATCAAGTCCATGTCACTTCTTCTCCTATCCTCTTACTGGCGCTATCTCCATTGCGAAACAAACAAGATCTGCCCCGCAATCCAATATTTTACCACCTTTTTTCCTTTTACGCTACAGTATAACGCAGTTTTTTTGCGTTTACAAGCACTAAGAGAAATCCGTTTCCTCCCACTTGTATACCACATTTCCGTCAATGATGGTATACATGGTTCTGGACGATGTGAACATGGGGTTGTCCGTATAGATCGCTATATCCGCATCTTTTCCCTCTCTAAGCGAGCCGATGCGGTCTGCGACGCCACAGATCGTGGCGGCATTGATCGTGATCGCCCGCAGGCCGCCCTCTGTCGATAGCCCCTGATTTACCGCAAGTCCCGCATAAATCGGCAGATAACGGATCAGTGTCACCGGATGATCGGACATGATCGCGAACAGAATGCCTGCGCGCTCCATTACCCCTGCCACCTTGAAGCTTAAGTTCTGGATCTCCAGCTTGGACCGGCTGGCCAGGTGCGGTCCGAGGATCACAGGGTAACCGCAAGCCGCCACTTCGTCGGCGATCAGATGACCCTCCGAGCAGTGATCGATCGTCATCTTAAGCCCGAACTCTTTTCCGATCCGGATCGCGGTGAGAATGTCATCTGCGCGATGGGCATGTGCCTTCAGCGGGATTTCTCCGCGCAGCACGGGAAGATAGCATTCCATTGTAAAATCCATCTCCGTATTCTGTGCGCCTTGCCGCTTTTCGCTGTACAGCTTCGCACGTGTCAGTTCCTGTCTCAGCATGGCCGCGATCGCCATCCGCGTGCCCGGCATCTGATCCTTATCTCCGTAATTGACTTTGGGGTTTTCCCCGAACGCGACCTTGAGCGCCGCCGGCGCTTTTAGGATCATGTTATCGATACACCGCCCCTGCGTCTTGAGCAAAACAGCCTGTCCTCCCACGACATTGGCGCTTCCCGGTCCGGTCATGATCGTCGTGATCCCACCCAAAATAGCCTCATGGAAGGCCGGATCCATCGGATTGACTGCATCCAGCGCGCGAAGATACGGCGTGATCGGATCGGTCATCTCATTGCAGTCATCCGCAACGGCTCCCCATTTTTCCTCGGAGATGCCCACATGACAGTGTGCGTCGATCAGCCCGGGCATGACCCAGCCTCCCTTTGCATCGATCACCTGCGGGTGCTTGCGCTGATCCGGCTGTTGCGGCTGCTTCTGCGTTTGATCGGCGTAGTGCTCCGGCAGCTCTTCCATTCTGCCGATCTTTGTGATCTTTCCTGCCTCGATCCGGACATATCCGTCCTCTATGACACCGATGTCCTCCTCCATCGTCTGAATATAGCCATTGATAATATACATATCTGCCTCCCACAAAAATATCCTGCATACACTTATATCCGCAAAGCGTATCCTTCGCTCCCGGATCTTACCAACAGATACAGTATTGGCAAAAAAGGATACTTTTATGATTCTCCTCCGGATTACAGGAGGAATTTTACAGAAATTCCGTCACATGCGTGCGTCTGAAGATCGGAAAGAAATTCCTCTGACAGTCCGGGTTCTCCCTCTCCTTGATCCCGATCGCATCAAAAAAGGTGCGCCACAACATGGCATAGGTATCTTCGGCCTGCTCTGTCCCGGATAAACAGGCTGCCTCCTCCGCGGTCAGGTGACGGATGTAAAATGCTTCATTCGGCGGATGCACCGCAGCGTTCCTGCGGTTATCGTCTATGATGAGAAAGTATTCGGAGGGCATTCTGTCCGCAAAGTGCTCCGCAGTCAGAACAAGGACATCGCTTTTTGGCTCGATGTGGCTGACATACACTTTTTGTCCGATCGAGGTGAAGCGGGAAAATTCGATCATCACATGCGCCTCATTACGAACATTTCTGTAGATCTCCATCAGACGCATGACGGCAGGATGCGAGAGCATGGAGAGTGTTGCCGCACCATTTCCAAAGCCGACGATCAGGAATCGGTATATGGCATCGAGCGCATCCTCCTCCCACGAGAGTGCCGCATACATGATCTGCATGCATGCCGCCGGAGAGATCTTATTTTTGATGGAGCGCAGTACCTTCCGGGCCTTCTCCTCATCGGCGCTCACATGGATGTATTCGCAAAACAGATCCTGCTGAAATACCGGCTCGCACATAAGCCTCACATTTGCATGCCCTCTCCTGCTTGCCCATGCATCGTAGATGCAGGTCATCATATCGGTCAGATCCTGTCTGCATGTATAGATCGTCATCGTCCCACCTCACATTTTTTCATCACTTTATCTCACCTGCCGGCACATCCCAAACCGGTCATCCCTTCTGTAGCCCAAAATCCTCAAACAAAGAAAG
>JAGBQU010000177.1 GCA_017632755.1 Lachnospiraceae bacterium | reverse complement strand
GCAAAGCGAAAACCAGACAGGAGAGCCAGCCGGCGGCGAAAGCAAGCAGACCGGAGCGGCTTGATAAAAGTGATGAGATCCTCGCCTTTGAGAATGTGGGGCTTTGTTATAAAGGAAGCAGGGAGGAGGCACTCACCGGGATCAGCTTTCGGGTCAAGAGAAATCAGGTGGTGGGCATCATCGGCGGAACCGGTTCCGGCAAGTCTTCCCTCATCAATCTGATCCCTCGCTTTTATGATGCCACGGCAGGAAAGATCCTGGTAGATGGAAGACCGATCACGGAATATCCGCTTCTTTCCCTGCGAAGCAGGATCGGGGTCGTGCCCCAGAAAGCGGTTCTCTTTGCGGGCAGTATCCGCGACAATATGCGGTGGGGAAATGAAGACGCCACGGATGAGGAGATCTGGGAAGCCCTTGCCTGTGCGCAGGCAAAGGATGTTGTTGCGGCAAAGGACGGACAGCTTGATTACAAACTGTCTGCTGGAGGAAAAAATCTTTCGGGGGGACAGAGGCAGAGACTGACGATCGCAAGGGCACTTGTCAAAAAGCCGGATATCCTGATCCTGGATGACAGTTTCAGTGCTCTTGATTATGCCACGGACAGAGCGCTGCGTGACGCACTTAGAGAGCTTCGGGATATGACGGTTGTGATCGTTTCACAAAGGACCGCATCCATTCAAAGTGCGGATCAGATCATCGTGCTCGAGGACGGTGAGGTGGCAGGCATCGGCTCGCACAGCCGGCTGCTTAAGGAGTGTGAAGTCTATCGAGAGATTTACGACTCACAGCTTGGAAAGGGGGAGCATGCCTCATGAAAAAATGGGAAACGATCAAGAGAGTCATGCTGTACCTCAGACGATACTGGATCCTGATCGCCATATCACTCCTTCTCTCTGCACTCACGGTTGTGCTGACGTTGTATGTGCCCATTCTGATCGGTCGCGGGATCGACTGTATCGTGGGCTCCGGGCAGGTGGATTTTGCCGTGATAAAGGAGATCTTGATGTGGATCGCACTTGTGGTGAGTGTGACGGCACTTTTAACATGGATCATGAGCAGTATCAACAATAGGATCACCTTTCAGGTGGTGAGAGACGTGCGAAACGATGCGTTTGCAAAGCTTGAGATACTGCCGCTCGGCTACATCGACGCGCATGCGTCCGGAGAGATCGTCAGCAGGATCATTTCGGATGTGGATCAGTTTGCCGATGGCCTCCTGATGGGATTTACGCAGCTTTTTTCGGGTGTGGTGACCATTGCGATCACCCTTCTGTTTATGATATCGATCCACCCAAAGATCACGCTTGTGGTCGTAGTGATCACTCCGCTCTCGCTTTTTGTGGCGAGCTTTATTGCAAATCGTACCTTTTCCATGTTCAGGCTCCAGTCACAGACGCGGGCCGAGCAGACGGCATTGATCGATGAGATGATCGGAAATCAGAAGGTCGTACAGGCGTTTACCAAAGAGGCAGATGCGCTTGCTGCATTTGATGAGATCAATGAGCGGTTGAGAACCTGTTCCTTAAAAGCCATCTTTTTTTCCTCTCTGACAAATCCCTGCACGCGTTTTGTCAATGCGCTGGTGTATGCCGGCGTCGGAGTGACAGGCGCGATCGCGGCCGTTGGCGGGAATATATCGGTGGGAGGACTGGCCAGCTTTCTGAGCTATGCGAGACAGTATACAAAACCTTTTAACGAGATATCGGGGGTGGTGACGGAACTTCAGAATGCGCTCGCCTGTGCGGGCAGGATCTTCGAACTGATCGAGGAAAAACCGCAGCTGCCGGATGCGAAGGAGGCATATGTGCTTACGGATGTAGAGGGCAATGTGGAATTGTCGCATGTGGACTTTGCGTACAAGGAAGGACAAAAACTCATCGAGGATCTGAATGTTTCGGTCGGGAAGGGACAGCGCGTGGCGATCGTGGGCCCGACGGGCTGCGGTAAGACCACGGTCATCAATCTGCTCATGCGTTTTTACGATGTGAGATCCGGACAGATTTGTGTGGACGAGAGGGATATCCGCTCCGTGACGAGGGAAAGTCTGCGGAGCAATTACGGAATGGTGTTGCAGGAGACGTGGTTAAAGGAAGGCACAATCATGGAGAACCTTTTGCTGGGAAAAGTCGATGCGACCAAAGAGGAGGTCATTGCCGCGGCCAAGGCAGCACATGCCCACAGCTTTATCCGCAGACTGCCGGAGGGGTATGACACCTACATTACGGAGGACGGAGGAAGCCTTTCGCAGGGGCAGAAACAGCTTCTGTGCATCGCGCGCATCATGCTTAGTCTGCCGCCCATGCTGATCCTTGACGAGGCGACCTCATCGATCGATACAAGGACGGAGATCCGGATCCAGCAGGCCTTTCATCGCATGATGCAGGGCAGGACCAGCTTTATCGTTGCCCATCGCCTCTCCACGATCCGGGAGGCGGATATCATACTTGTCATGAAGGACGGAAATATCATCGAGCAGGGAAATCATGAGCAACTGCTCGCAAAAGGCGGTTTCTACGCGACACTGTATAACAGTCAGAGTGCGGGGTAAGCCGGTGCATGTCTGCCGGTAGTTTTATCACGATGCATGTGGCAGGTATGCAATGGCGGAATGGAGATTATTATGAGAATGTTTTGTTTTGATTATGACAATACGGTTTTTTCGCATACGCAGCACAGGATACCGCCGCGCACGCTCGAGGCGATGCATGCGCTAAAAGGATCGGAGAATATTGTTGTTATGTCAACCGGGAGAGACCTCTATGATCCGGCAACACTTGCATATGCGCGCCAGATCAACGCCGATGCGATCGTGCACTGCAACGGGCTCAAGATCACGATCGGGGATGATATTTTTTATGAGCATTATTTTGATCGGGAGCTTATGGAAAGAGCGCTGGAATATGCGGACAAAACCGGAGCTGTGCTGGGCTGCGTGACACCGAAAGCACTGTATTTTACCAACGATGAGGCACTTCGGCGGCCCGATTATGAATATGGGCTTGGCAGGGAGTTTCGACCGTTTCGGGAACTCTATGGGATGAAGGTAAATGTGATGCACTATCTGGGACCGGAGGAAAAGATTCGTGCTGTTGCCAATGCTTGTCCGGGGATCTGTTATTACATGTTTGCGGGAGCAAGTGGTGCGGATGTGCTGGATGTGGATGCTTCCAAGGCCGACGGCATCGAGCGCCTCTTAGCACATTACGGTATGACATGGGAAGATGTGGTGGCATTTGGTGACAGCACCAACGATATCGAGATGCTCCGGCGTGCCGGGGTGGGGATCGCCATGGGAAATGCCTCGGACGAGGTGAAGGCGGTCGCAGATCAGGTGACCGGAGATATCGAACAGGATGGGGTGGCAGATGCGATCGAAACATATCTGCGGGCATAGAGTGCGGTTTGCTGGGAAAAGCTGCATCATCTTTTGGAGATGCGGTTTTTCCCTTTTTTGTCCCCTTTTTGTGCTGCCGGGGCGGGATAGCGTACGAGCATGGAGACCAGTGCCTTTTTGTCAAAAGGAATGAGAGGCCAAAGGTAGCTTTTGCCGCCAAAGGTGTTTGTCGTTGCAGCGGAGAGAAGGATCAGCGCGGTTGCGATCCCCAGACCGGCGTAGTCGAAAAAGTATACCATGAGGATCAGAAACAGACGGTACAGGCGCAACGCGTCGCTCAATTCCTTTGAGGCGATGCAGATGGAGGCAAGAAGCGTGGCGGCGCCGTAGAACAGAGCCTCGATGCTCAGCCATTTCAGATCCACGGCGATTTGCCCGATGAGCAGTCCGCCGATCAGCCCGAGCGAGTGCGAATAACCACCCGGGGCAAGGCTGGAGGAATAGTTGAACAAATCCAGCCCGAGTTCGATGAGCAAAACGTGCAAAAACAGCCTTGCCGGGCTGCTCTCAGAGGAGATGACGACGCCGAGCACCGCGGGAAGTGTGGCGCCGTGCGAACCGAGCAGCAAAAAAAGCGGCATCAGGTACAGACTCAGTAAAATGCAGGCAAAGCGCATGAGGCGGAAGTAATTGCCGACGGACACATTCTGGTAATAGTCATCGGGATTTTGCGTGAACTGGAACAGATTGCACGGAAGGACCATTGCGGTGGGGGAGTTGTCCACTAAAACCAGCACATAACCCTCAAGCAGATAGCTGCTGGCAACGTCCGGACGCTCGGTAAAGAGGAGCTGCGGAAGCGGATGGAACCAACGTTTAGGGATCAGAAGCTCCTCAAGACTCTTGGAGCCCATGGTCAGTGCCGATACGGGGAGCGAAGATATCTTTTCAACAAGCCTGGATATGAGCTTTTCGTCGGCCTGTCCGCCCAGATAAGCGATGGCAACATCGGTCCTGCTTTCGCGCCCCACACAGCAGATCTCAAAGGTCAGCCGCGGACTGCGGATCCTGCGCCGGATCATCGCCGTGTTGTAGACGATCGTTTCCACAAATCCGTCCTTTGCTCCGCGCGTGACGCGCTCGGCGTCCGGCTCCTCAATGCTTCTGACCGGATAAGAGCGGGTATCGAGGATGATCGCCATATCAAAACCGTCCACCAAAAGAACGGAAGGTCCGCTCAGAACATTTTGCACGACGGTGTCAAGATCTCCGGTCTGCTCCGCCTGTACATATCCGATCTTGGCCGCCATATAGTGTGGAAGATCCCGGATGACTTCGTCACTCGTAAAGGCCTTGTTTTGCAGATCTGAGATGATCCGCTGCAAAAGCTCATTGTCGCACAGCCCGTTGATCCCCAGCCAGTAGGCCCTTGTCGTCCCCAGGAAAAGATCCCGCGTGACCAGATCAAAACTTTTTTTGAGCGGAAAGATTTCCTGCAGCGCCCGAATGTTCTCTGATAAAGATTTTGATATCTTCATGCGTGTTCTCCTTGTTGCGTAAATGATGTCGTTGCATTATAATGTGATACAAGGGTCAAAGGTCATACTGCGATCATGCTTGCATGAATCGCAGTATGACCTGTTGACCCGCCAAACATGAGGAAGTAG
>JAGBQU010000176.1 GCA_017632755.1 Lachnospiraceae bacterium | reverse complement strand
TTTGTGACCGGCGGCGTTGTCTCCGGTCTGGGAAAAGGGATCACGGCAGCATCTTTGGGCAGGCTGCTTAAGGCCAGAGGCTACCACATTACCATGCAGAAGTTCGACCCTTATATCAATATGGATCCGGGAACGATGAATCCCATCCAGCACGGAGAAGTGTTTGTTACCGATGACGGGACGGAGACAGATCTGGATCTGGGACATTATGAACGTTTCATTGATGAGAGCCTGAATCGGAATTCCAATGTAACGACAGGAAAAATATACTGGTCGGTTTTAAATAAAGAGAGACATGGGGATTACGGCGGCGGTACCGTTCAGGTGATCCCGCATATCACCAACGAGATCAAAAGCAGATTTCACAAAGCTAAGTCCGATTCGGATAAGGAGATCACCATTATCGAGGTGGGAGGCACGGTGGGCGATATCGAAAGCCAGCCTTTCCTGGAAGCAATCCGGCAGTTTCAGGCAGAAGTGGGAAGAGAGAATGCCGTGATCATCCTTGTCTCGTTGATCCCGTATCTGAAGGCATCCGGTGAGATGAAGACCAAGCCGACACAGATGAGTGTCAAGACACTCCAGAGCATGGGAATCTGGCCGGATATTCTGGTCTGCCGGTCGGATTATCCGCTCGATGAAGATATACGAAAGAAGCTGGCACTTTTTTGTAATGTAAAAAAGGAGCATGTATTGCAAAATCTCGATGCCGAGTCCCTGTATGAGGTTCCGATCATGATGGAGCGGGAGCATCTGGCAAAGGCCGTGTGTGACTGCTTACATATCGAGTGCGGAGAGCCGGATCTGACGGACTGGAATGAGATGCTCGTCAATATGAAGGAAGCATCCGATGTGGTTGACATCGCTATTGTGGGTAAGTATGTGGCATTGCATGATGCTTACCTCAGCGTTGCGGAAGCCCTCAGGCACGGCGGTATCGCCAACAGAGTGAATGTGAAGATCCATTGGATCGAGTCGGAGGATGTGACGAGAGAAAACGCGGCAGAGCTGCTCGGCAGGATGGACGGCATTTTAGTGCCCGGTGGTTTCGGTCAGCGTGGCACGGAGGGAAAGATCGAGGCGATCCATTTCGCGAGGGAAGCAAACATTCCGTTTCTGGGCATCTGCCTTGGTATGCAGCTCGCAATCGTGGAGTTTGCGAGAAATGTGGCAGGACTGACAGACGCCGCCAGCATAGAATTCGATGAGCATACCCCTGATCCGGTCATCGCACTGATGCCGGAACAAAACGGGGTGGAAAATCTGGGAGGAACGCTGCGGCTGGGTGCTTATCCCTGTGAGCTTTCGCCCGGTTCGCTGGCAGAGAAGTTATATGGAAAGAATACGATCTCGGAGAGACACAGACATAGATATGAGGTGAACAATGATTACCGGGAGATACTCAGTGAGCATGGAATGCGGATGCCCGGCATATCACCGGATGGAAAGATCGTGGAGATGATCGAACTCCCGGAGCACCCGTTCTTTATTGCGACACAGGCGCATCCGGAATTTAAGTCAAGGCCGAATATGGCACATCCGCTGTTTAAGGGGTTTGTGGCAGCGGCGGACAATTATGTAAGGGAAAAGATGCATGCATAGTCAGGAGGAAATAAAGATGAATCAGAATATTTTACAGAATGGTTTGTATGATAAAAGCTTTGAGCATGATAATTGCGGTATCGGTGCGGTTGCAAACATAAAGGGCAAAAAAAGCCATCAGATTGTGGCAGACGCACTGCGTATTGTTGAGAATCTCGAGCACAGGGCCGGTAAGGATGCCGAGGGAAAGACCGGTGACGGCGTGGGTATCCTCACCCAGATCTCACACCGTTTCTTTCAAAAGGAATGTAAACGGCTTGGCATTGCGATCGGCAACGAGCGGGAGTATGGTGTCGGCATGTTCTTCTTCCCGCAGGATGAGATCAAGAGAAGTCAGGCAATGAAAATGTTTGAGGTCATTGTGGAGAAAGAGGAGATGGAGTTCCTTGGCTGGCGCGAGGTGCCGACAGCACCCCAGGTGCTCGGAGAAAAAGCGCTTACCTGCATGCCTGCGATTTATCAGGGCTTTGTACAAAAACCGGAGAACGTGGAAAAGGGCATCGATTTTGATCGCAAGCTGTATGTGGTAAGACGCGTCTTTGAACAGAGCAACAACAATACGTATGTGCCGTCGCTTTCTTCAAGGACCATCGTATATAAGGGTATGTTTCTGGTAGATCAGCTTAGGATCTTCTTTTTGGATCTGCAGGATGCGGATTACGAATCGGCCATCGCTACGGTGCATTCCCGCTTTTCCACGAACACGAATCCGAGCTGGGAGAGAGCGCATCCAAACCGCCTGATCGTACATAACGGAGAGATCAACACGATCAAGGGAAATGCGGATAAGATGCTGGCACGTGAGGAGACGATGACATCGCTCAAACTCACCGATGATGATTTTACCAAGGTGCTGCCCGTGGTCAATACGAACGGATCCGATTCCTCCATGCTTGACAATACGCTTGAGTTTCTTATGATGAGCGGAATGGAGCTGCCGCTCGCAGCCATGATCATGATCCCGGAGCCGTGGTCACACAATGATACGATCTCGCAGGAGGGAAGAGATTTTTACCAGTATTATGCAACGATGATGGAGCCATGGGATGGCCCTGCATCCATCCTGTTTTCCGATGGGGATGTGCTGGGTGCCATTCTGGATCGCAACGGTCTGCGTCCCTCCAGATACTATATTATGGATGATGACCGGCTGATCCTCTCCTCAGAGGTAGGTGTTCTGGATCTGGATGAGGCACATATTGTCTGCAAAGAGAGACTGCATCCGGGCAAGATGCTGCTTGTGGATACCATTTTGGGAAAGGTGAGATCAGATGAGGAATTAAAAGAGACCTACGCACACAAGGAGCCTTACGGAGAGTGGCTTGACAACAATTTGCTCACGCTCCGGGAACTGAAGATCCCGAATGAGAAGATCATCGCCTATAGCAGTGAAGAGAGAGCCAAACTGCAGAGAGCTTTCGGATATACCTATGAGGAATATCGAAACGGCATCTATTCCATGGCGCTTAACGGCAGTGAGCAGATCGGTTCCATGGGTATCGATACTCCGATCGCCGTGCTTTCAAAGCAGTATCAGCCGCTGTTTTACTATTTTAAACAGCTCTTTGCACAGGTGACCAATCCGCCGATCGATGCGATCCGTGAAAAGATCGTCACTTCCACGACGGTATATGTGGGAAAAAACGGCAATCTGCTTGAGGAACAGCCGGAAAACTGCCAGATGCTAAAGATCGAGAATCCGATCCTGACAGATCTGGATATGTTAAAGATATACTCTATGAAAAAAAGTGGCTTCAAGGTCGCAAAGGTGCCGATCATTTTTTATAAAAGCACCCCGATCGAGAGAGTGCTCGAGCATATTTTTGTTCAGGTGGATAAGGCGTACCGGGACGGTGCTACCGTGCTTGTGTTGTCGGACCGCGGCGTAGATGAGAACCACGTTGCACTTCCGTCGCTTCTGGCCGTTGCAGCAGTGCACAAGCATCTGGTACAGACCAAGAAATGTACGGCTATGTCCTTGATCCTTGAATCGGCAGAACCGAGAGAGGTGCATCATTTTGCCACACTGCTCGGCTATGGTGCAAGCGCCGTAAACCCTTATCTCGCGCATGCAACCATCGCCCAGCTCATAGAGGAAGACATTTTGAATAAAGATTACTATGCAGCGGTAGACGATTATGATCACGCCATTTTGCATGGTATCGTCAAGATCGCTTCCAAGATGGGAATTTCCACCATCCAGTCTTATCAGGGAAGCAAGATCTTTGAGGCAATCGGTATCTCAAAGGAGGTCATAGATAAGTATTTCACGGGAACAGTGAGCAGGATCGGCGGCATAACGCTCGAGGATATCGCCAGAGCCACAGATGAGCAGCATTCCAAAGCATTTGATCCGCTTGGTCTCGAGAGTGATCTGACCTTTACGGCAATGGGACGTCACAAGATGCGCAGTCAGGGAGAGGAGCATCGCTACAATCCCAGAACGATCCATATGCTGCAGGCAGCTACCCGAGAAGGGAATTATGACAAGTTTGTCGAGTATACAAAGATGATCGACGAGGAGCAGAGCGGATATTTAAGGAGTCTGATGGATTTTAATTATCCCGCGCAGGGCGTTGATCTTTCTGAGGTGGAGAGCGAGGATGAGATCGTAAAGCGGTTTAAGACGGGTGCGATGTCCTACGGATCCATCTCCGAGGAGGCGCATGAGGCACTGGCGATCGCCATGAACCACCTGCAGGGAAAGTCAAACAGTGGTGAGGGCGGCGAGAGTGACGAACGGCTTGCCACAGCCGGAACAAAGAATGACAGAAGCTCTGCGATCAAGCAGGTTGCAAGCGGCCGCTTCGGTGTGACGAGCAAATATCTGGTGAGCGCAAAGGAGATCCAGATCAAGATGGCGCAGGGTGCAAAACCGGGAGAGGGCGGACATCTTCCCGCAAAGAAGGTATATCCCTGGATTGCAAAGACGAGACACTCCACACCGGGTGTGAGCCTGATCTCGCCTCCGCCGCATCATGATATTTATTCGATCGAGGATCTGTCACAGCTGATCTACGATCTGAAGAATGCAAATAAAAATGCGAGGATATCTGAGAAGCTTGTCTCTGAGGCCGGCGTGGGAACGGTTGCGGCCGGCGTGGCCAAGGCGGGTGCAAGCGTGATCCTGATCTCAGGCTACGACGGCGGTACGGGAGCTGCACCGCTCAGTTCCATTCACAACGCAGGTCTTCCGTGGGAACTCGGCCTTGCAGAGGCACATCAGACGTTGATTGCCAACGGTCTGAGGAATCGCGTGATGATCGAGACGGACGGCAAGCTGATGAGCGGACGTGACGTTGCGATCGCTGCGATCCTGGGAGCAGAAGAGTTTGGATTTGCCACGGCTCCGCTTGTAACGCTCGGCTGCGTTATGATGCGTGTCTGCAATCTCGATACCTGTCCGATGGGTATCGCTACACAGAATCCGGAGCTTCGTAAGCGTTTTATCGGGAAGCCGGAATACGTAGAGAATTTCATGCGCTTTATCGCAAGACAGCTGAGAGAATATATGGCAAAGCTCGGTGTGCGCTCCATTGATGAACTGGTCGGCAGAACCGATCTGTTAAAGAAAAAAGAGCATCTGATAGGAAATGCCGCAAAGATCGATCTTGGAAGGATTCTTTTGCAGGATGATGAGATCGCGGGAGAGAGCAAGGTTTTTGATCCGAAGCATGCCTATGATTTCAAGCTGGGTGATGTCAAGGACGAGGCAGTGCTGCTGAAGAAAAAAGAGATGAAAGCAGCGCTTGAGAAAGGTGAGAAAAAGCACTTTGCGATCACACTCTCCAATATTGACCGCACCTTCGGAACACTGACGGGAGCACAGCTTACCAGACTCCATCCGGAAGGACTGGAGGATGACACGGTCACGATCGATTGTAGCGGTGCCGGCGGACAGAGCTTTGGCGCGTTCCTTCCCAAGGGCGTGACACTGCATCTGACCGGCGACAGCAACGATTATATCGGTAAGGGTCTCTCGGGTGGCAAACTGATCGTCCATGCGCCTAAGCAGGTCAAGTATGAGCCTCATGATAATATTCTGATCGGAAATGTGGCGCTCTACGGAGCAACCTCCGGGGAGGCATACTTTGCAGGACGTGCGGGAGAGCGTTTCTGTGTCAGAAATTCCGGTGCTATTGCCGTGGTGGAAGGTGTCGGAGAACATGGCTGTGAGTATATGACGGGTGGCAAGGTAGTTGTGCTAGGACCGACGGATAAAAACTTTGCGGCAGGTATGAGCGGCGGTATCGCCTACGTTCTGGATGAGAACAATCATCTGTACAGAAACCTGAACAAAGAACTGGTTCTGATGGAAAAAGTGGAGAATAAATTCGATCAGGAAGAGCTTCGCAAGATGATCGAGGCACATGTGGCTGCCACAGACTCCAAAAAGGGAAAAGATGTCCTTGCACATTTCGCAGAATATCTGCCGAAGTTTAAAAAGATCATTCCTGCGGATTACAAGGAGCTGATGAGTGTTTCAGCCGGCTTTGAGGAGCAGGGAATGAGCAGAGAGGAAGCGCAGATCGAGGCGTTTTATGCAAGTATCGGAGAAAAGAGAGCATAGGAGGGATTATCGTGGCTAAGGCAAGTGGATTTTTAGAATATGATAGAAAAAACGGGCCGGAAACCCCTGCCCTTGAGAGGATTAAAAACTTTGAGGAGTTTCACGCGAGACTGCCGCTTCATGAGCAACAGGTGCAGGCTGCGCGATGCATGGACTGTGGTGTTCCGTTTTGTCAGGCCGGTACCATGATCGCCGGCATGGCTTCGGGGTGCCCGCTGCACAATCTGGTTCCGGAGATGAACGATCTGGTATATCAGGGGAATTTTGAGCAGGCTTATAACCGGCTATCCAAGACGCATTGCTTCCCGGAGTTTACCTCCCGGGTATGCCCTGCGCTCTGTGAGGCTGCCTGCACCTGCGGCATGCAGATGCAGCCGGTTTCCACCAAGGAAAATGAGAAATCCGTGATCGAGTATGCATTTGAACATGGGCTTGTTGCTGCCGACAAACCGAAGAACCGGACCGGTAAAAAGATCGCCGTTGTCGGAAGCGGACCTTCCGGCCTTGCGGCAGCGATGCAATTGAACAAGAGAGGGCACAGCGTCACGGTATATGAGAGAAGTGACAGGGTCGGAGGCCTTTTGCGGTATGGGATCCCGAACATGAAGCTGGATAAGTCCGTGATCGACCGCAGGGTAAAGCTCATGGAGGAATCCGGGATCACATTTATCTGCAATACCAATGTAGGTGTGGACATCACCGGAGAGGAGCTGCAAAAGCAGTATGACAGAGTCATACTGGCAGGTGGGGCTTCAAACCCGAGAGATATCAAGGTGCCGGGCAGAGAGGCGAAAGGGATCTACTTTGCAGTGGACTTTCTCAAGAAGGTGACACAGCAACTTTTGGACAGTGATTTTAAAAATGTTCCGTATGGGCTTGCAAAAGATAAACATGTGCTGGTGATCGGCGGCGGTGACACGGGAAATGATTGTGTCGGTACAGCGATCCGCCTGGGGGCAAAAAGCGTTCTGCAGCTGGAGATGATGCCGATGCCGCCAAAGGCGAGACTGGAGAGTAATCCCTGGCCGGAGTGGCCGAAAGTGCTAAAGACAGATTACGGTCAGGAAGAGGCTATCGCCGTTTTTGGCAAAGACCCCCGCAAATATCAGACGACCGTGACGGAGTTTACGATGGATGATGCCGGATGTGTCAACGGCGCAAAGCTGGTATCGTTAAAGCCGGAGTTTGACCAAAAGACTAAACGCATGAATATGGTGCCGGTGGCAGGGACGGAGGAGACGGTGAATGCTGATCTTGTGCTGATCGCCGCAGGATTCCTCGGATCGGAGAGCTATGTGACGGAAACCATGGGCGTGGAGTGTGACGGCAGGTCGAACGTAAAGACCGAGCCGGGGTCTTATCAGACCAGTCAGGAGCGCGTGTTTACCGCAGGAGATATGCATAGAGGACAATCCCTGGTCGTATGGGCCATCTCGGAAGGTCGCAATGCGGCAAAGCAGGTGGATGAATCGCTGATGGGATACACGAATCTGTAATGCTTATGATATTACAAAACCGAGATTGTAGAAGTTGTGATTGTAGAAACTGCGATTGTGCACCTTGTACAATTCCATAAGCAGGTACTTGTGATCCGTCGGTACTTAGGCACCGTATTTGGGTGCCTTACGTACCGTTACGAGCGAACAGTAGCGAGAGCGTGCCTGCAATGGAATTCGTACAAGGTGCACAATCCAAGTTTATTAATTGAGAAATATATGGAGGAGGATGATAAAAATGTGCTCGATCCTGGGATATGTTGGGAAAGATTTATCTGAAAAAGAGATAGAGGACGCACTATTAAAAACCAGAAGGAGAGGACCGGATGCAGAGCAGGTGACGGAGACCGAATTCGGATATTTTGCTTTTGCAAGGCTGGCGATCATGGGACTTACCAAGGAGGGAATGCAGCCCTTTGAGAGGGATGGCAGCTACGTGGTGTGCAATGGCGAGATCTATGGATTCCGCAGGTTGAAAAAAGAATTGGAGGAGAAGGGCTATACATTTGCAAGTGATTCCGACTGCGAGCTCCTGCTCCCTCTGTATGAGGAGTACGGAACAGATATGTTTGCCCATCTGGATGCGGAATTTGCTTGCATCCTGTATGATGCCAAGAAAAATCTTCTCCTTGCAGGCCGTGATCCGATCGGCATCCGCCCGCTCTTTTACGGATATACAAAAAGCGGAAAGCCGGTTCTTGCGAGCGAGGCAAAGAATCTGGTGGGACTTGTGGGCGAGATAAAGGTTTTCCCGCCGGGACATTATATGACATACGACCTTTCGACGCAGGATAGCAGGGCAGAATTTTTCTGTTATGATGATATTGCGAAGGTAAGCGGATACCGCCATGAGGATATGGAGGACATTTTTAGGAATATCCACGATCTGCTCACAAAAGGTGTGGAAAAGAGGCTGGATGCGGACGCACCGCTCGGCTTTCTGCTGTCGGGAGGACTCGACTCCAGTCTTGTCTGTGCGATCGCAGCCAACATCACCAAGCGGCCGATCCAGACTTTTGCGATCGGTATGGATACCGATGCGATCGATTTAAAATATGCGAAAAAGGTAGCAGATTATATCGGGGCAAACCACACCGAGGTGATCATGACCAGGCAGCAGGTGATCGACTCTCTCGAGGAGGTGATCGCGGCGCTCGGAACCTACGATATCACAACGATCCGCGCCAGCATGGGTATGTATCTGGTCTGCAAGGCCATTCATGAGACGACGGACTTAAAGGTGCTTTTGACCGGAGAGATATCGGATGAGCTTTTCGGTTACAAATACACGGATTTTGCTCCAAACGCACAGGCATTTCAGGAGGAGGCACAAAAGAGAGTCAGAGAGCTGCACTGTTATGATGTACTGCGGGCGGACAGATGTCTGGCGGAAAACAGCCTGGAGGCGAGAGTGCCCTTTGGAGATCTCGCGTTTGTGCGCTACGTCATGTCGATCGATCCGGCAAGAAAGATCAACACATATGACATGGGGAAATACCTTCTGCGCAAGGCATTCGAGAAAGATGATATCCTTCCGAAGGAGATCCTGTGGAGGGAGAAGGCTGCATTTAGCGATGCGGTTGGCCACAGCATGGTCGACGATCTGAAAGAATATGCACAGAGTCTCTATTCCGATGAGGAGTATGAGGAGAAGAGAAAGAAGTACACGTTTGCCACACCGTTTACCAAGGAAAGTCTCTTATACCGTGAGATCTTTGAGAAATATTATCCGGGGCAGGCAAAGATGGTACCTGATTTCTGGATGCCGAACAAGGATTGGGAGGGTTGTCAGGTAGACGATCCGAGCGCGAGAGTACTGAAGAATTACGGCAACAGCGGACAATAGACCAGACAGCGGACTTTATCGTCCGCTGTTTTTTCATACTGTTGACATTCACGGGAAGGGAACTTTTGTGGCACAAAAAAATCCCGGACTCATCAAAGAAGAGTATCAATCATGCCCGTATTCTGGGGAATGGTTGCTTTGCGGATCGCCCCGATCGCCGTAGGCGCAATTTGTTGCTGCTTTGATTTGACTGCATTACAGGGAGATGATATGATTTCTCTGTAGGCAGACGGCGGCTGATACCGGACCTTCTGTCCTTTTAAAACATGCTGTGACAGAAGAAAGGTATGGACAACCATGAAGCTGATACATTGTGCTGATCTGCATCTGGATTCGCGGATGAATGCCAATCTGGACAAGGAAAAAGCAAGGGAGAGAAAAGCGGAAATTTTGCATACATTTGAGCGGATGGTCGCGTATGCCGAGGCAAATCAGGTAGATGCGATCCTCATTGCCGGAGATCTGTTCGATACCAGGAATATCTCGGCCACCACGCGCAATGTCGTGCTGCACAATATCCAAAATCACCCGAATATGATCTATTACTATCTGAACGGGAATCACGATCACAACAATTTCCTCTCCGGTCTGGATCAGATCCCGGAGAATCTCAAGCTCTTCTCGGATCACTGGACGAGCTATGAGATGGGAAATGTTGTGATATGGGGAATGGAATTTACACCGGAAAATGTCTCCACCGCACATATGGCGCTGACGCCGGATATGCACCGATGCAACATTGTCATGTTGCATGGACAGGAGGCGGAGAGCAGCTCCAAAGACAAGGCGGAAGTCATTCCCATAAGGTTTTATAAAAATAAGGGCATCGACTATCTTGCGCTGGGGCATGTCCACGCCTACAAGTCTGCACCTTTGGATGCACGTGGCGTCTATTGCTATCCCGGATGTCTTGAGGGCAGGGGATTTGACGAGTGCGGCGAACATGGCTTTGTCCTTTTGCAGGTGGATGAAGAAAGCGGGACGTTTTCCCATTCCTTTGTCCCCTTTGCACACAGAAAACTATATACGATCCGCGCAGACTTAACGGGCTGTATTACCACGTCCGAGATGTGCGAGCGCATACAGGCGCGGATCAAGGAGGAAGGCTGCGATTCCGGCAGCCTGTTAAAGATCGTCCTTTGCGGAGCACTCGACGTGGAGTGCGAGAAGGACATCTCATATCTGCAATCACATTTCGGCTCTGCATTTTACTATGTGAAAGTATCGGATGAGACCACGTTAAAAATTGATGAAACCGACTATCTGCTCGATCCGTCCTTAAAAGGGGAGTATGTAATGTGCGTAATGCGTGATGCGAGTCTTTCTGAAGAAGACAGGAAGGCGATCATTCGCTACGGACTTTTGGCGATCGACGGAGAGGAGGTGGATGAAGCGTGAAACTGCTTTCCTGTCACATCGAAAATTTCGGAAAACTCCATGATCTTACCATGCACTTTGAAGAAGGTGTCAACATCATCTGCGAGGAAAACGGGTGGGGTAAGAGTACATTCGCTGCGTTTATAAAGGCCATGTTCTACGGTCTGGACGGGGAGCGGAAAAGAAGCGTCGCAGAGAATGAGAGAAAGCGCTACAAGCCCTGGCAGGGCGGCGTTTTCGGAGGTCAGATCACCTTTGAGACACAGGGGAAACGCTATCTTGTCTCGCGCATCTTTGGGGAGAAGGAAGCACAGGATTCGTTTGAACTGAGGGACGCAAAGACCAATCTTCCAAGTGACGATTATACCAAGGCGATCGGCGAAGAGATCTTTCAGATCAACAGCGATTCGTTCCTGCGTACGATCTTTGTCGGCCAGAATGCCTGTGAGACGTCGCCTACGGATGATGTGCATGCCAAGATCGGAAATGTCGGAGATCACATGACGGAGCTGGGCAGCTTTGAGAGCGCCAAGGCGAGGCTGACCGAACTGATCAATGCGCTTAATCCGTCCCGGGCAACCGGATCTATCTGCAAGCGCAGGGATGAGATCACCCGTTTGGAGAGGCTGGTGCGCGACGGAGAAGGGATCGCGGATTCCATTGCAAATAATCAAACGATCCTTGCGAACGAAGAAGAGAAATACGAAAACACACGGCAGCGGATGCAGGAAGCGGTCCGGCGGCAGGAGGAGATCGCAAAGCTGCGTGCCATCGCGGATAAGCAGGAAAACCGAAAGCGCCTTATGAAGATCGTTGCGGCAAGGCGTAAAGAGCGGGATGCAGCGGCGGAAAAGTTCCCCGGACAGATCCCGCAAGCAGATGCGGTCAGGGAGCAGCTTGAGAGCAGTAGCAGGCTTGCGAGTGCAAAGGAGCGCTATATACTTTATGACCTGAGCGAGGAGGAAAAACAGGAGCTTGCAATCTGCGAAGAGATGTTTGCACCCGCAGTCGCAACCGCAGAGCAGATCGAGGAGGCATTGCAAAAGGAGGACGAACTGCAAGGTCTTCGCGGCAGGATCGCCACGATGCAGATGAGCGAGGCTGAGCAGACGAGACTCGAGCAGCTTCGTGCCCTGTTTGCCAAAGACGCAGACAGCGTAGATGTGTTCACGGCAAGATGGAATGAAAGAAATACCAAAAAGTCGGCGCTTGTCTCCAAGCAGGCGGCATGTGCCGCGCTTAGGGCGAGCCTGAATGCCTCACAAAAGCCTGCCGGGATGCCCGGAATACTTCTGAGCGGTATTTCCATGCTCTTTTTTGTGGTCGGCCTTTACCTGCTTTGGGGCGGCGAAAAGTCCGGAATAGCCTTGCTTGCGGCGGGCTGCGTGCTACTGCTCATCGGCGTTTTGACTTATACACGTAAAAAAGCGCAGCATGTGGAAGCGCCGGAGCTGGCAGAGCTTGTGCGCTCGATCGAGGAGGATGACGCGTGGATCGCCGCTGTGGATCATGAGGTGGCGGATTATCTGCGTGCTCACGGAAAAGAATTTGACGAGATGACGGTATCCGCGACGCTCATGGAACTGACGCGATCTTATATGGAATATCAGACGCTTGCGAAAAAGGAGATGTCCCAAAGGGAGAATGATCTGCAAAAAAAGGCGGAAGAACTCGATGCGCAGCTGGAAGCTTTTCTGGCACAATACAAGGTACAAAAGTCGGGCGATCGATATTATGAAGCGATCCATCAGATCGCTCACAAGGTGCAACGTTTTACCGAGCTGAAAGAAAAGCGGCAAAAGTCCGCACAGGCCGATTCGATCTGCCGAGAACTCAGCAGCAAGATAGATGCTTTTTTTACAAAACATGAGATCACGCCGGAGGAAGATAAGATGAGGCAGCTTGCCCGGATCCGAGACGAGCTTGATGATTATCTGGATGCCGGAAAGCTTTGCAGGGAGGCCGAAACGGAACTTTCCGCCTTCGAGGAGGAACTGGATGACGAGGTCTTTGGCGAGGAGATCGCAACGTCTGATCTGCCTTTAGCGGAGGAGATCGGAGGAGAAGTGCTGGCGCTGACAGGCGAACTCGAAGAGATCCGGCGCGGGATCGTGTCGGTACAAAAACTGCTTGAAACGCTACGGGAGCAGTCCGATACGTGGGAAGAAAACCGCGACAAACTAGAGCAGCTGAGAGAAGTGCAAAAGCTGGAGGAGACAAAGTACAAGCGGCTTGGCAAGGCGAGAAAGTATCTTGAGACGGCGAAGGAAAATATGACGGCCAAATATACAAAGCCGATCCGGGATAGTTTTGCAAAATATTATGAGATGATCGCACTCCGGCCGGCCGACGACTTTTACATGGATGCCAATACCTCACTCACACTCGCACAACTTGGCAAACAACGGCAGATCGATACCCTGAGCGCCGGCTATAAAGATCTGATCCATGTCTGTCTGCGGACGGCTCTGGCGGATGCAATGTATCAGGGTGAGGTGCCGATGCTGATCCTGGATGATCCGTTTACCAATCTGGACGATGAAAAACGAAATGCGGGCAAGAACTTTTTGGAATACATCGCGGGGAAATATCAGGTGATCTATTTTACCTGCAGCCGTGACAGGTGTTGAAGGCTATTTGCGGAAAGAGAAAAGCGTGTTCAATACCTGGCTGGCCGAGAGGAAAATGAACGACTTATCCCGAATTATTCACGGAGGTACGAAAATTACAATTATGCTCCGTGATACCCCACACAACCGCTTTCAGCACCTTGTTGCTCTGGGGAACAGCCTAAAAATGGGCAGACTTCCCCTACGGTAGCTTAAAAAGTCAATGGTGGTTGTCAAGGTGCGTGAACAATTACTATTCCAACTGTGGGTGTAGATTGCGGATATTTTCCAATGTCTCATAGAATTCTTTT
>JAGBQU010000019.1 GCA_017632755.1 Lachnospiraceae bacterium | reverse complement strand
GACAAGCTCCAGAAGGATGTGCGCTTTTTGTATGCAAAAGGAAGTCTGTACAAGGTTTATAATTCCAATTTGCTCTACCATGGCTGTGTACCTATGGATGAGAACGGAGAATTCCTCGAGGTGGATATCTTTGGCAAAAAATGTGCCGGAAAGGCACTTTATGATGTGCTTGAGTCCTATGCGCGCAAAGGCTATTACGGCGCGCGCAGTTCTGAGGAGAAGCGCAAAGGGCAGGATATCATCTGGTATATCTGGACAGGACCCAATTCCCCGGTGTTCGGAAAGGATAAGATGACAACCTTTGAGCGTTACTTCATCGAGGACAAAACGACGCACAAAGAGACAAAGAACGCCTATTACCGGTTGCTCAATGATGAGACCGTGATCGATAAGATCCTGGAGGAGTTCGGTCTGGGCAGTGATAAATCACACATTGTAAACGGGCATGTGCCGGTGGAACGTCGGAAAGGGGAGTCGCCGATCAAGTGTAACGGAAAACTTCTGATCATCGATGGCGGTTTTTCCAAGGCATATCAGGATAAGACGGGAATCGCCGGCTATACACTTGTTGCCAACAGCTACGGAATGCGGCTGGTATCACATGAGCCTTTTGAATCGGCTGAATCGGCTATTCGCAATGAATCGGATATTTTTTCCGATTCTATCATCGTCGAGACGTCGGGCAGACGAATCAGCGTTGCGGATACCGATATCGGGCAGGAGTTAAAAGAGAGCATTGCCCAGCTTGAGGATCTGCTGCAGGCGTATCGTGACGGTGTTCTGATCGAGAAGGATGTGTAGAAAAGAAGCAGAGGTTTTTTCATTGAGATAAGATGCTTAATAAGCCGGTCTGCCGCTGTGGCATACCGGCTTTCCTGCGTAATAGGAAAGTGCACTGCATTTCCTATTACACAAAAAGCCCATCAGACAGGATGCGCACTCGCGCTTTTACTGTGCCTGACTGCTGCTCGTATTGCCGGTTGCGCTGCCCGAACCATCTGTCAGATCATCGATCATGTTTCCGACCGCATTTCCGGTGTCGTCCACAAGATTTGCAGCATTGTCGATGACACCGCCGTTGTCTCCTTCACTTGCTGAGGATGCTCCGGATGTCTCGCCTGACGTATTGCCTGTGGAACCTCCGTTTGTTCCGTCAGTGTAACCCGGCGGATTGCCGCCGCCGGTAGCGCTGTTTGTGTTGCCCGAACCGTCAGAACCGTTACTTGTGTTACCGGTAGACCCGGTGTTATTCTGGCCGTTGCCTGAACCGGAATCGACAGAGTTTCCCTCTGCCGTGTTTCCCCCGTTTGGTGTCGTGTTGCTCTGTCCGCGGTCTGTGGTGGAATTCTGAATGCCGTCATCCGTTCCGTCTGCGAGATCGTTTGATCCGCATGCGGCTAAAAAAAGGCAGGTCAGCGCCAAACAGAAAAGAAGTGTGATCCATTTTTTCTTTTTCATAATATTCCTCCTGTTATTCATGGATTTGAGTTATCTCACAAATCTAGTATGGGCAGGATCAAAAATGTTATGCGGGATCATTTCCCTTTTTTTACAATACACGTCGCTTGAGTTTCCGCGTGGGAAGTGATAACATGATGAAGGGGTGACCTGCAAAAGAAACGGATAGGAGAGAAATATGGAGTTCAGACCATGCATTGATATACATAACGGACAGGTGAAACAAATTGTCGGCGGCTCGCTCATGGATGAAGGAAATCTTGCAAAAGAAAATTTTGTCTCGCACTATGACAGCGTTTTTTATGCGAGAATGTATCAAAAGCATAAGATCCGGGGCGGTCATGTGATCCTGCTGAATGCCGCAGACAGCGAATATTATGAGGAGACAAAACAGCAGGCGCTTGCCGCGCTGCGTGCTTATCCGGGCGGCCTTCAGGTCGGCGGAGGAATTCACGTAGGAAACGCCGAGGAGTTTTTGGAAGCGGGAGCTTCGCATGTGATCGTCACTTCCTATGTTTTTCAAAACGGTGTGATCCGATATGACAGGCTTCGCGAACTGGTGGAAAGGGTCGGGAAACAGAGACTTGTGTTGGACCTTAGCTGCCGCAGACGTCAGGATGCATATTATATCGTGACGGACAGATGGCAGAAGTTTACCGATGTGATCCTTACGCCGGATACGCTGCACGAGTTGGCTGATTACTGTGATGAGTTTCTGATCCATGCCGTCGATGTCGAGGGAAAGGGTCAGGGGATCGAGCCGGAGCTTGTCAGGATCCTTGCAACGTGCAAGGAGCGTCCGGTGACATACGCCGGCGGCGTACATGATTTTGCGGATCTTAAGCTGATCAAACAGCTTGGGGAGGATCATGTCAATGTGACGATCGGAAGTGCGCTCGATCTGTTTGGCGGACAGATGGAATTTGAAAAGGTTCTTGCCTGTTGCAATGAAAAAAAATAACCAGTCAAAAGACTGGTTATTTCCCTTTAATCCGTTAAAACAATACTGCTAATTCAAAACTAAATTTAACATTTATATTTCAAAAAGGCACATCGAAAAACTGATTAATACTGGTGTTGCATTGACCTTAGAGCTTTGTAACGTTTACTGCCTGAGATCCTTTTTCTCCGTTAACTACTTCGAACTCTACAGAAGCGCCTTCATCCAATGTCTTGAAGCCTTCCATATTCAGTCCTGTGAAGTGAACGAATACATCGTTCCCGGACTCGTCTGAGATAAATCCGTAACCCTTTTGGTTGTTAAACCACTTAACTGTACCTTTGTTCATTTTGATACCTCCAAAAAATATATATGTTGTTGCACAGCAACATAGAAAGAATAGCATAAATTTGTCAAAAAGTAAAGATAATATGCAAAAATATTCCGAATAATATTGTTTTTACTTATCCAAGCGCTGAAAGACCAACTCGTATCCGTCACTTCCGTAATTGAGCGAACGGTTTACCCTGCTGATCGTAGCAGTGGATGCTCCGGTTTTCTCCGCAATCTCCAGATAGGTCTTCTGCTCGCTGAGCATGCGTGCGACCTCAAATCGCTGTGTGAGCGAGAGAAGCTCGTTGACCGTGCACAGATCATCAAAGAATGCGTAGCATTCCTCCTTGTTTTCCAGTGTCAAAATCGCCTCAAACAGGTGATCTACAGCCTCGTTTTTGATTTTTTTATTCATGTCTATGCCTCCTTGAGAGTGTTGCAACAATCGAACTCAAAGCACTTTTACACTGTGCAGTTTCATCGCTTTAACATACTGATTGTATCACGTGAGAGGTATTTCGTCAATTTCTTCCGGTCCGTATTGACGATCAGAGCTTCCGGGAACTGCAGATCGCGGATGAGGGGAAGGGAATGATCGTGGTTGGCGATATCATAGTCAACATGTGCGTCCGAGTTCAAGATGATCTCGGCATCGTATTTGACGCAGGCCTCCAGCATACGTGCATAGTTTTCTCTTGCGTTCGGACGATAGGAGCCCGCCCGCAGTGAGGAGTTGTTGACCTCGAGCAGTGTGTTCGTATCTTTGGCGGCACGTACAAGCTCATCGTAGTTGATCGGAAATCTTCCGTCATCCGGATGTCCGATGATCTGTACATGCGGGTTCTGCATGATCCGGATCAGGGCTCCGGTCGTTTCGCGCATGTTCATCGGACGGACACAGGGGGGATGGATGCTTGCGATCGCAATATCCATGGTCTCCAGGAGCGACTGCGGCATATCCACGGTTCCGTTTTCATCGAGAATGTTGAGTTCTGTGCCGAACAGGACAGGCACGTCATATGCATTCCGATCCAGTACCCGGTAGTTGTGAATATAGAATTCATGACAGGTACCGGGCATATGCGGGGCGTGCTCCGTGATCCCCAGAAGCTTTAAGCCTTTTTGGGCGGCATAGGCCGTCATCTCACGTATCGTGTTGAAGGCATGACCGCTGGCGATCGTATGCGTGTGTAGATCCAGTTCGTAATTCATGGCAATTTCTCTTTTCCGTTTTGTATTGTGTGATGGTGTGACACTATCTCAGTATATAGTTGAGATAGGGAAGTGTCAAATGATAAACATTTACAAATGATTTTGGATACTATATAATCTAGATAGTGTGTGTGGAGTCCCGTAGCGCCGATGCCGGGACCTGAGAATGTGGCCTGCAGGTGGTAATATGACGATAGAGATGGATGATTTACTCAACAGCATTATGGAAAGTCTGGACCGGATCGACTATATCAAGCCGGAGGATATTCCGAATATCGATCTGTACATGGATCAGGTGACGACTTTCATGGATAAGAAGCTCAAGAGCTCTGCGAGGAATCCGGAGGAGGATAAGATCCTGACCAAAACGATGATCAACAACTATGCAAAGAATCATCTGCTTCCGTCGCCGGAACGCAAAAAATACTCCAAGGAGCATATTTTTTTGCTTGTCTTTATCTATTATTTTAAGAGCATTCTCTCCATTGGCGATATCCAGAGCCTCCTCTCGCCTCTGATGGAAAAGTATTACAAAGTGGAGGACGGACTCCGGCTGGAGGATATCTATGATGAGGTCTTCTGTCTGGAGAGTGAGGAAGTGAAATGCCTGGGAGAGGACATTACACGCAAATTCAAGATTGCACAGGATACCTTTGAGGGAGCGGATGAGGAGTCCGCCGATTTCCTCAGACAGTTTACCTTTATCTGCCTTTTAAGCTTTGATGTCTATACCAAAAAGCTGTTGATCGAGAAGCTGATCGATGGGATGAAAGGCGCAAAAGACGATGTCAAATAAGGGAGAACAATAAAAGCGAGACAGGAAATATGAGCATTTATGATACATTAAATCAGGAACAGAGAAAAGCAGTGTTGCAGACGGAGGGACCGGTGCTGATCCTGGCCGGTGCCGGAAGTGGTAAGACCAGGGTGCTGACCCACAGGATCGCCTATCTGATCGAGGAGTGTCAGGTCAATCCGTTCAACATCATGGCGATCACATTCACCAACAAGGCTGCCGGTGAGATGAGAGAGCGTGTCGACCGTCTGGTGGGATTTGGATCCGAGAGCATATGGGTGGCAACCTTCCATTCCACCTGCGTGAGGATCCTCAGACGATATGCGGACAGGATCGGGTTTGACAACAGCTTTACGATCTACGATACGGACGATCAGAAACAGATCATCAAGGAAGTGTGCAAGAAGCTGCAGATCGATACCAAGATGTTAAAGGAGCGTACGATCATGGCAGCGATCTCCTCCGCAAAGGATGAGATGATCTCCCCATCCCGCTATGAGCTGGAAGCGTACGGAGATTTTAACAGGCAGCGGATCGCTAAGGCGTACAGTGAATACCAGAGACAGCTTGCAAAGAATAATGCGATGGATTTTGATGATCTGATCGTCAAGACGGTGGAGTTGTTTAAGCTTTGTCCGGATGTGCTGGAAAACTATCAGAACCGTTTTCGGTATCTTATGGTGGATGAGTATCAGGATACCAATACCGTGCAATTTGAACTGATCCGGCTGCTGGCGGAAAAGAACCGGAATCTCTGCGTGGTGGGT
>JAGBQU010000175.1 GCA_017632755.1 Lachnospiraceae bacterium | reverse complement strand
TGCGTCAGGTGCTGGATGACGGTCATATCACGGACTCGCAGGGACGGTGCGTGGATTTTAAGAACACGATACTGATCCTGACCTCGAATCTGGGTGCCCAGCATCTGCTGGACGGTATCGATGCAAATGGGGAACTGTCCGAGCAGGCGCAGGAGCTTGTGATGAGTGAACTCCGAGGGAGTTTCAGACCTGAATTCCTGAACCGACTCGATGAGATCATCATGTTTAAGCCGCTTACAAAGCAAAATATCGGCGGGATCATCAATCTGCTTCTTGCGGATATCAATAAGCGCCTTGCGGACAAGGATCTGGCTGTCGAGCTGACGGACGAGGCGAAGGAGTTCATCGTGGAAAACGGTTATGATCCGGTTTACGGAGCCAGACCTCTCAAGCGATATATGCAAAAATATGTGGAGACTCTCTCTGCTAAGCTCATCCTCTCCGGAAAAATCGGGGAGAACGATGTGATCCTCATTTCCGTTAAGGATGGGGAGCTGGTTGCCGAGTGTAAGGAAGCGGAAGGAGGTATACGGGAATGATGCCAAAGGATCCGGCCATGCTTTTGAGTTATGTAAATCTGAAGCTGAGAGATCATTTTTCGTCGCTCGAGGATATGTGTGAGGATCAGGATTGCGACCGGGAGGAACTTGAGCGTATTCTCGCAGGCATTGATTATCATTATGATGCCGAGGTAAACCAGTTTATATAAGAGACGACGTTTTTGGTATGTAAGCGTTATTTGGGAATATATTGTTAAAAAGAGATGACGAGGGGCAGCCCATGCGCATAAAAAGGATCTGTTTTGTCGTGCTGACAATCGATGTGTGCCTGATGGGACTGCTCCTTTTGCGCGCATGCGGAGATTTTGCCCCGGCGTGGAAAGCGGATACATTTTGGGGGGAGTCGGAAACCCAGACGCCTGAGACGGGGGGCATGAAAAAGAAGATCGCGCTCACATTTGATGACGGACCGCACCCCGCTTACACGGCACAACTTCTCGACGGACTTTTGGAGCGTGGTGTGAAGGTGACTTTTTTTGTGACGGGGGAACATGCGAGTCTGCATCCGGATATCATCCGGCGTATGAGTGAGGAAGGACACAGGATCGGGAATCACACCTACAGTCACATGCAGCTTAGCCGTTCAAACCGGGAGGAATTTAAGGCCGAGCTGATCCGGACCAGTGAGGTGATCCGTAAGATCACGGGAGAGGATGTCATTTTTGTACGTCCGCCCTATGGGACATGGGATAAAAGCCTAGAGAAGGAATTGAACATGTTTCCGGTCTTGTGGACTGTCGATCCGCTTGACTGGTGCACCGGAGATGCATCCTGTATTGTGAAAAATACGATCGCCAAGGCGCAGGAGAACGATATCATTCTTTTACATGACTATTATGATACATCTGTCACGGCCGCCCTGCAGATCGTGGATGAAATGCAGCGGGAGGGGTACCGCTTTGTAACGGTTGATGAGATCCTGTTTGACTAGAAAAATACTTGCATTTTGACACTTTTTGTGACATTCTATTATAGCAGATGCTAAAAATGATCTAAGGAGAAAAACGATGAAAGATATCAAAGAGTTAATGGATTACAGTTCCGGCGTGCGGGTTGTGGATGCCACACTGCGTGACGGCGGACTTGTCAATGATTTTTATTTTACAGATGATTTTGTAAAAGATTTATATCAGGCAAACATAAAAGCCGGTGTGGATTATATGGAGTTCGGATACAAGGCTTCCAAGGAGATGTTTGATGAGAATAAGTTCGGAAAGTGGAAGTTCTGTAATGAGGATGATATCCGTGCGGTCGTAGGCGACAATGCGACAGATCTCAAGCTTGCGGTCATGGCGGACGTGGGACGATGCGATTACAAAAATGACATCATAAACAAGGCAGACAGCGCGATCGATCTGATCCGTGTGGCAACCTACCTGAGCACGATCCCGGGGGCGGTCGACATGATCGAGGATGCCGCTAAGAAAGGCTATGAGGTTTCCTGCAATATCATGGCGATCTCCAATGCACAGGAGAGTGATCTGAGGGTTGCTCTGGACATTCTCGGAAAAACACCGGTCGATGTTCTCTATATCGTGGACAGTTTCGGATCCCTTTATCCGGAGCAGATCGCACGTATTACCGACGTATATCAGGAATTTGCAGCCAAGTACGGCAAGAAGATAGGTATCCATGCACACAACAACCAGCAGATGGCATTTGCCAACACGATCGAGGCGGTTGGTGACGGCGTGGACTGGCTGGACGGAACCTATGCTTCCATGGGCAGGGGAGCCGGAAATTGTGCGATGGAGCTTCTGATCGGCTTTTTGCGTAATCCAAAATACAATCTGTTCCCGGTGCTTCAGTTTATCGAAAAGCACATGGTCAAACTTCGCGAGGAAGGCGTGGTATGGGGATATGATCTTCAGTACATGCTGACGGGGCTTCTCAATCAGCATCCCAAGGATGCCATTGCGTTCACGAAAGAAAAAAGAAGTGACTATGCCGAGTTCTATAAGGAAGTATCCACAGCGGAATGAAGAGAACAGGAAGCGTCCTTCGATATCTGACAGGACGTGGATGGGCTGTACCCGTGTGGGATTTGTATGTGAACGATGACAAACGGTGGAGTGAGCGATGGATCTATTCGAGTATATGAGAGAAAATCAGATGAAACAGGAATCCCCCCTGGCGGCAAAGCTTCGTCCGACCACCATCGATGAGATCGTGGGTCAGAAGCATATTCTCGCCAGGGACAAGCTGCTCTACCGTGCGATCAAGGCAGACAAGATCAGCTCGATCATCCTCTATGGTCCTCCGGGCACCGGCAAAACAACGATCGCAAAGGTGATCGCCAATACAACGAGCGCAGAGTTCACCCAGATCAATGCGACGGTTGCAGGCAAGAAGGACATGGAGGAGGTTGTTGCCAAGGCCAAGGATAATCAGGGCATGTTCGGGAAAAAGACCATCCTCTTTGTGGATGAGATCCACAGGTTCAACAAGAGCCAGCAGGATTATCTGCTCCCCTTTGTGGAAGACGGAACGATCGTCCTTATCGGAGCCACGACGGAAAATCCGTATTTTGAGGTGAACGGTGCTCTGATTTCACGTTCCGCGATCTTTGAACTGCGTCCGTTGGAGAAGGAAGATATCCGGGAATTGATCCTGCGTGCTGTCGCGGACAAGGAGAAGGGAATGGGCGGATATGATGCCCTGATCGACGAGGATGCGCTGGAGTTTCTCAGCGAGTTGGCAGATGGCGATGCCAGGAGAGCATTAAATGCGATCGAACTCGGTATCATGACGACGGAGCGCGCGGAGGATGGGAAGATCCACATCACGCTTGAGGTGGCGCAGGAATGTATTCAGAAGAGAGTGATGCGTTATGATAAAGACGGGGACAATCACTATGATACGATCTCAGCCTTTATCAAGAGTATGAGGGGTTCCGATCCGGATGCGGCGGTTTATTATCTGGCCAAGATGCTGTACGCGGGTGAGAGTGTGACATTTATATCCCGAAGGATCATGATCTGTGCATCCGAGGATGTCGGAAATGCGGATCCGAATGCCCTGTGCGTGGCGGTGGCTGCGGCGCAGGCAGTGGAACGTGTCGGTATGCCGGAGGCTTCGATCATATTATCTCACGCTGTGACTTATGTGGCGTGTGCTCCAAAATCCAATGCGGCCTGTCTTGCGATCGATGAGGCAATGGATACCGTCAAGAAGACGGGAAATCTCAAGGTGCCTGCTCATCTGCAGGACGCACATTACAAGGGGGCGGCCAAGTTAGGGCACGGAGCTGGATATAAGTATGCCCATGATTATGACAAACATTATGTAAACCAACAATATCTGCCCTATGAGCTGAGCGGAAAGGAATTTTACAGACCGTCCGGAAACGGATATGAAGTGAAGATCCGTGAGCACATGAGATGGCTTAAGAATGAATAGACCCGGCAATCAGAAAAGTTGCCGGGTTAAATATTGGTAAATTTCTTCGTTTTTTTCCTGCCAGTTTGCACAGATGGATGCAGCCGTCTCCTCGCTCGGAACACTGAGAGAAACCTCCATCAGCACATTCCCTTTTTCTTTTGCGATGAGCCGGGCCATGTAGTCACCGCCTGTAGTCTTATAGTATTCCCCGGTGATGTTTACATCCTTTCGGATATCCCATTTCTTTTCTTTCAGATATGTCTGCACATCCTCTTTTATCTCACCGGAAATCCTGTTTTCAAAAAAATGCAGAGTGCTCAACCCTTCCTCCGTGATGGACAAAAGAGTGCGGTTGCCCTTGGGCTCCGAGCGCATCATGCCGGTCTCCTCCAGCTGAGCCAGAACCTGCTGGAGACTCAGGAAATGCGTATATTCTTTGCCCAGCATAAAATCGCTGACGGCGGCTTTGGTCATGGGAGAACTGACGGAATCCAGCATGTAGAGAACGATCAGTTTATAAAGCATAAAAGGTTCCAATGTCGAGTCACTTCCTTTAAGATATTTTCTCAAGATGCTTTTATCTTTGTTTGATCCCCTGTCGGATCCCGGTTTCTTTCATGCGCCGGTGCAGCGTGTTGAGAACAAGTCGTTTGTCTCTGCTGAACAGTGGTGCGATAAGAAGATCGCGGGGACCGTCTCCGGTCAC
>JAGBQU010000174.1 GCA_017632755.1 Lachnospiraceae bacterium | reverse complement strand
CATGCGCAAGTTCAAGAGGGCAGTGACGGATTCTGAATCCTGTGTGCGCTATAGCGACGAGCAGCCCGGCATCCGCAACCTGATCGATATCTACAGTGTATGTACCGGTAAGCAGCCCGCGGATGTGGAGCGCGAATTTGACGGCAAGGGTTACGGAGATTTTAAGATGGCAGTGGGAGAGTCGGTTGTCAGTGTGCTCAGACCCGTGCAGGAGCGTTTCGCTGAGCTTTCCAAGGACAAGGCTTATATCGACAATATCATTAAACAGAATGCCGAAAAGGCAGAATATTATGCAACCAAGACACTTCGCAAAGTGCAAAAGAAGGTAGGCTTCCCGGAAAAAATCCGCTAAGCCGCAGCAAGGGGGAAAACAGAATGAGTGACAAATATGTGGCTTATGTCTCAACATATACCATGGGTTCTGCCGGCAGACAGTGCGGGATCAAGATCTATGATGTGGATATGGAAAACGGTCGTTTTATCGCAAAGGATGAGGTGGAGATCACAAACTCCTCCTATGTGACCATATCACACAATTCCAAATATCTGTATTCCATCACGGATTTCGGCGTGGAGTCTTACAATATCGGACCGGACGGCTCTTTGAGCGTCATCAATCATGCCACCATAAATGGGATGAGAGGCTGCTACCTCTCGACGGATTACGAGGATAAATTCCTGTTTGTGGCGGGCTATCACGACGGAAAGATCACGGCGCTGCGTCTCGGCGAGGACGGAGGCGTGGGAGAGATCACACAGGAGATTTACAAAAAGGGTCTGGGAAGTATCGCAGAGCGTAATTTCCGGCCGCATGTAAATTGCGTAAAGATGACCAGAGATAATCGTTTTTTGCTGGCTGCGGATCTGGGAATGGATCACACGGATGTGTATGAGCTTGACCACAGAACCGGCAAGCTCAAAAATGTGGACGTACTCCGCAGTGAGATTGAATCGGCACCTCGTCATATCAAGATGACAAAGGACGGAAAATTTGTGTACATCGTACACGAGCTAAAAAACTTTATCGATGTATATTCCTATGGACTCAAAGGCAATACACCGGAATTTACCAAGCTCGATACGATCGCGACGTTAAATGATTATCATGCAGGTGGATCGGCGGCAAGCGCACTTAATTTTTCGGCAGATGAGCAGTATCTGATCAGTTCAAATGCCGGGGATAACAGCGTGATCGTTTACCGGATCGACCACGAGAGCGGAAAGCTGGAAAAAGTGTTCTGTCTCCCGATCAGCGGCGATTATCCAAAGGATGCGGCTTTGTTCCCGGATAACCGTCATCTGGTTTCGCTCAATCATGAATCAAACACGATGACCTTCTTTCATGTAGATCTTGAAAAGGGGATTTTGGTCATGAACGGCAGAGAGATGAAAGTGGATAAGCCCAATTGTGTCATTTTCCATAAGTTATCTTAAATGGGGCATAAGTGTTCAGGATAAAAAATAAAAGCATGTTACCCTTACCGGGCAGCATGCTTTTGTTTATGTGTTTTTATGGTCACGCAGGTAATCTCTGTCATGATCTTTTGTATATGGCCTTCAGATGATCCATGCGGGAGTTCATATTGTCCATGAGAAGATCCAAAACGGTGAGTGCGGTCATACATTCGACGACAACCACCGCGCGCGGGACTATGATGGGATCGTGGCGCCCCTTGATGTTGACCTTGATCTCTTCCAGCTGTTTGTTTACCGTGTTCTGCTCGCGGAAGATGGAAGGAGTAGGTTTGAAATGTGCACGGATCACGATATTGTCCCCATCGCTGATCCCTCCTAAAATCCCTCCTGCGTGATTGGTCTCCTTGGTGATCAGCCCGTCTTTTATGATAAATGCGTCATTGTTTTCGCTTCCCTTAGTAGCACAAACCTCGATCCCATCGCCGATCTCAACCGCTTTTACGGCTCCGATTGAGAAAAGAGCCTGCCCGAGACGGGCATCGAGCTTGTCAAATACAGGTTCACCGATCCCGGCATAGCAGTGTCTGACAATGCATTCCACAGTCCCGCCTGCCGAATCCGTTTCACGGAGGCATTCCTCCAGAAAAGCCTGCGCTTTTTGGTCTGCCATGGGATCAGGCATGCAGGTTGGTGTCTGCGTGATCAGATTCGGATCAAAACGGTCGTAATCAATGGTTACGGGGCCGATCGACTGTGTGTATGCAACGACTTCAATCCCAAGCTCTGCGAGTATCTTGGCAGCGACGGCTCCAGCGGCAACGCGACCGATGGTCTCCCTTCCGGAAGAGCGTCCGCCGCCCCGATAGTCACGGAAACCGTATTTTTGATCAAACGTGAAATCAGCATGACCGGGACGGTAGTAGGAAGCGATCTCACTGTAATCCTTGGATTGCTGAGACATATTGCGCACCATGAGTGAGATGGGAGTTCCTGTGGTCAGACCCTCAAAGACACCGGAAAGGATCTCCACCTCGTCATCCTCCTTGCGGGGAGTGGTAAAACGGCTTTGCCCTGGTTTTCTGCGGTTAAGATATTTCATGATATCAGCTTCATTGAGTGAAAGTCCGGCAGGACATCCGTCAATGACCACACCGATGGCTTTGCCGTGGGATTCTCCCCAAGTCTGTATTTTAAAATGTCTGCCCAAAGATGATCCTGCCATCTGTGCTCCTCCCGTATGCTTGATCTGTTTTGCCGATT
>JAGBQU010000173.1 GCA_017632755.1 Lachnospiraceae bacterium | reverse complement strand
GAGTGAGCTTGCTCACAGAGCGCCGCGCAGATGGATACTCGTATAGGGCGGACGCCTTACATGAGCAAACGAGCGAAGCGAGGGTGCGAATGCACGGCAGGAAGCTGTGCGAATGCACGGCGAGGTTATTATTCTTGTATTATGGAGGCGCACATGGATATAAACAGTTTCAGCAACAATTATCTGTCGGGAACCGTCACCGGTGCCATGGACAAGAGCGACAAAACCGCTTCCATGCTGTCCGGTCTCAAATCCAAGGATCTGAAAGGCTCTACGGATGAGGAGCTGATGGACGTCTGCAAGCAGTTTGAAGCCTATTTCCTCGAGCAGGTATTCAAGGAAATGAAGAAAACCGTGCCACAAAATGAGGAAATGTCAAGCTCAAGTCAGTCACTTCAGGATTATTTCGGCGATGAGCTGCTTAAGGAGTTTTCGCTGCAGTCGACAAAGACGCAAAGTCTTGGACTTGCCCAGATGCTGTATGAGCAGATGAAACGCAATGTGGAAGCGCAGGAAGAAACGTGAATCGAAACGATATGATACATAAAAAGGGGCTGTCTGTATGACAGCCTTTTTGCGCGCATTTGGCTTTGAAAATAAAGATCCGAAAGTCGGACAATGGCGCGCAGTGGAAGAAAAAACGCCATGAACGGCGCTTTCTATGCGAAAGGGGATCGGTGTGGAAACGATCAAAGGCTACGTGGAACATATCATTTACAGAAATACCGAGAACGGATACACCGTGCTGAATTTTGTCGCCGATACCGAGGAAGAGATCACGATGGTGGGTATTTTCGAGACGATCGACCAGGGGGAGACACTGGAGGCGGAAGGAGAAAAGATCCAGCATCCCACCTATGGGGAACAGTTTAAAATGTCATCCTACGTCGTAAAGACTTCGGAGAACGAGGCGGGGATCAGACTCTATCTCGCATCCGGGGCGATCAAGGGCATCGGAGAGACGCTCGCTGAGCGTATCATCGCGAGATTCGGGGCGGATACGCTCCGGATCATGGAGGATGAGCCGGAGCGGCTGGCTGAGGTAAAGGGGATCAGCGAGAGGAAAGCGAGAGAGATCGGTGTACTCATGGATGAAAAGAAGGACTTAAAGGATGCGATGATCTTTCTGAAAGGATACGGACTTTCCAACGTGATGGCTATGAAGATCTATGACACTTACGGTGAAAGGCTCTATCATGTGATGCGGGATAATCCGTACAAGCTGGCTGAGGATATTCACGGCATCGGATTTAAGGTTGCGGATGAGATCGCCATGAAGGCGGGGTTACTGCCTGACAGCGAATATCGGATCCGGTGCGGCCTGCTCTATCTGCTCTCTGCAGCGGGCGGTGAGGGACACACCTATCTGCCGATGGAGGAACTGCTTATCAGAGGTGAGGCTCTTTTGGAGGTCGCCGGATCACAACTTGAGATCGGACTCAAAAATCTGGCGATGGATCGGCAGGTCATCATAAAAATGGATGAGGTATATCACAGTAGCGCGTACTATGCGGAACTGCAGAGCGCAAAACTTTTGACCGCACTTGCCGGATCCTTTGCTCCTGATGGGGCAGACAGGGAAAAGGCAGAGGAAGGAGTTCTGAAAAAAGTTGCGCGGATCGAACAGGAGAGTGAGATCTGTCTGGATGATCTTCAGAAGGAGGCGGTTGTGGCGAGTGCGCTCAACGGAGTGCTGATACTGACCGGAGGACCGGGAACGGGAAAGACGACCACCATCAACACGATCCTTCGCTATTTTCATGCTGAGGGACTGAGCTTCTGCCTTGCCGCTCCGACGGGAAGGGCTGCAAAACGCATGACAGAGGCAACCGGTTACGAGGCCAAGACCATTCACCGCCTGCTCGAGTTAAACGGTGCGATGACCGAAAACCAGTCTGCGAGCTATTTCGAACGAAATGAGGACAATCCTCTGGATGTGGATCTGATCGTCATAGATGAGATGTCCATGGTGGACATCTACCTGTTTCTTGCACTTCTGAAGGCGATCAGCATCGGTACACGCCTGATCCTCGTGGGAGATATGAATCAGCTGCCGTCCGTGGGACCCGGCAAGGTGCTCAAGGATCTGATCGAGAGCGGAAGCTTTTGTGTGGTGAAGCTGGAGAAGATCTTCCGTCAGGCCATGGAGAGCCATATTGTCACAAATGCCCACAAGATCCACAATGGGGAGCAGCTGGTGCTGGATAATAAGAGCAAAGATTTTTTCTTTTTGAGAAGAAACGACGTGAATGTGATCTATAAGCATATGATCCAACTGATCACGGAAAAACTGCCGGGATATGTAAATGCGGGATCGCAGGACATTCAGGTGCTGACTCCGATGCGAAAAGGGGCACTTGGGGTGGAAACGCTCAACAAGATCCTGCAGCAGTATCTCAATCCGCCCGATCCTTCCAAAAGGGAGCATCTCTTTGGGGAGACACTATTCCGCGAGGGCGATAAGGTAATGCAGATCAAGAACAATTATAAACTGGAGTGGGAGATCCTGAGCAAATATCACATACCCATCGACCGTGGACTC
>JAGBQU010000172.1 GCA_017632755.1 Lachnospiraceae bacterium | reverse complement strand
GAGATCCTCTTCTCCGCTCCGAGCGTTGGATATATCGCAAATGTCAACAAAGACATGAGCATTGTCACCGAAGAACACGCAAAGGCACGTACCGCTGATTACTGCGCGTATGCAATCGTGGACGGCAACGTCACCACCACCAAAGCACACGCTCTTCTCTGGCTGGGGGAATGATAACCGCGGCTGAAGCAGACACCGATTCTGACGGATTGGAGGAGTCGGAGCTGTTAGGCTTAACCATTACCCAGTTAAAGGGTTTGGCCGCGGATGCGGGTTATGAACTGACAAAGACAAAGAAGGCCGACATTATCGAGGAAATCCTCGCAGCGGCATCGGTGGATCTGACAGGCGATCTTGATGCGGATGATCTTGCGCTGTTCACTGCGGCTAAGATCGTTGCAATTGGCGCTGACCGTGGCTATGACATCACGGAAACCACCAAAGCAAATATCATTACGGCGTTTACGACCACTCAGGCAGTGGACATCACAGACACGCTGACGGATACAGAGCTTGGATATTTAACAGTGGCGAAGATCCTCGCCATCGCTGAAGATCGTGGCTACACCATGACATCCACCGCAGAGACTACAAAAGCAACAGTTATCACCGAGTTCCTTGCGGCGCAGGAAGCGGCGGCGATATCGGAAGGCGCTGGTAGTTGATGGGAGGTGATCCGCATTGGCGTTGAAATTCGATATTGACGAAGAGGAACTTCGGGACATGGTGCGGATCAGCACCAAGGAACTTGATGACGAATTATTGATGCTCAAAGATGCATTCCTTATGGATCTCTCACGAAGCGGTGTGCAGGTTTTACCGCCTGACACATCGCTCGTCAAGGCGGCGCTCAGAACTTACCTTCGTTGGCAGATGAACTACGGAGGCGAAGAGGCCGCCGAGAGATACCATCAGCATTATCTGGAGACGCGCCACGATATGGCACTTGCCAGTGAATACAAGGCAGGTGAGTGGCCTTGAGCGTAGGTGACAAGAACCAGAGGTGCTACCTGATCAGCTATGTGTCCGATCAGGATGATGCAGGTTTTGAGCCTGATACACCGCAGGAGATCCGTAAGAAGGTCTGGTGCAAGGTGGAGTCGATCTCCGGCAGAGAGTTTGCACGGATGGGGCAGAATAATATCCGCCCTCAGTGCCGTGTAACGCTCTGGGCAGATGAATACGATGAACAGGACACTGTGGAACTGGAGGGAAAGAAATACGGAGTTTACCGCACCTTCCAGCCGAATCCTGAAGAAGTTGAGCTGTACCTTGAGCGCAAGGCAGGTGATGCATGATGGCGAAGATCAGGATGCAGGGCTTTGATGATGTAATTCGGAATATGACAAGTCTCGATGTCAGCAATATGACGGACGAAATGATCGAAGCGGCAGAACCTGTGATGCTCAAGAACCTGAAAGCATGGAGCGCGAGTCACTATGCAGACGGTGATATGTATAAGTCCATTAAGTCCACCGGAATAAAGAAGAACAGCAATGGAAAGTACCTTGTTGTTCGCCCGACCGGAAGAGACGGCAACGGCGTGAGGAACATGGAGAAGATGGCTTATCTGGAATACGGCACAGCGAACCAAGGAGCGACTCCTGTCGTGACACCTGCCGTGAAGGAATCGGAAGCCACCATCGAGCGCAAGATGGATGACATCTTTGATAAGTATCTGGAGAAGGTGAAGCTATGAACACATTCGAAAAAATCCAGAAGATCGCAAGAGATCTTGATATCAAGGCGTGGCCTGATGTGTATTCAGGTAAGGATGCCGACCGTCCGGAGCGGTGGATTGTTTACAACTTCGCAGATAATCGCGGAGATCTGTATGCGGATGACCGTCCGAGGGCTGTCGTGCATTCGGTGCAGGTACATTTGTACATGCCAGCCAACAAGAATTTTCTCGCGATCCAGAACGAGATCAGAGACCGGATGTTCGACATAGGCTTCACCTTCCCTGTCATCACAGTGTTTATTGACGACATCACCACCGCAAACACCGGCACGAACAGATTGAGACACATCATCTTTGAAGCAGAGATCGAGGATGAAGAATTTTACACTGGCGCGTGAATCTGAAAACGCGTCACTGACCAATGATAACTAAAAGGAGGAATAAGATATGGCATATATCGGAGTGAGAAAACCTTACTTTTTCCCTGTTGATACAGCCCATACCGGCAAATACCTTGATCCGATGTTCATCGGCAAGGCTGTTACTTTTGAAG
>JAGBQU010000171.1 GCA_017632755.1 Lachnospiraceae bacterium | reverse complement strand
TGTCTGGAGGAAATAGAGAACACAGGAAAGGGCAGGGGCAAAAGAGATGGACGGAAAAGAGTTGGATACAAAGCAAACAAACGGAAAGACAACCGATGAAATGGATGCGGACAAAAACTGGGCGGCTTCGAATCCGGAGAGTGAGATGGGGGATAAGCAGAAAGGGAAAAAGAAAAAGATCATAATTGCCTCCTGTTGCACCATTGCAGTGCTTGTGATCGCACTTGTGCTCTTTTTGGTGCTGGGAAGGAACCGGCTCTCTGCGGTTACCATGCGGATCCTTCGCTATGAAGGGATCGTGACGTTGTTTGACAATGGAAAAGAAAACGCCCTTATGGAGAATATGCTGCTTCACAACGGGAACGCGCTCTCCACGCAGGAGAAGTCGTACATCGACATCAGTCTGGATGATACCAAGACCGTTGGTCTGGATGAGAAGAGCCTCGCGGAGTTTTTCCAGGCGGGGAAGAAACTGGAGATCTCTTTGAAGGAGGGCGGCATTTATTTTTATACAACCGAAAAACTCAAAGAGGACGAGACTTTTGATATCCGGACGTCTACGATGATCGTTGGGATAAGAGGTACCTCCGGATATGTATGTGTAGATAAAAAGACCGGCGTGTCCAAGATTTATCTGACATCCGGAACGGTGCATGTTGTGGGAAAGAATCCGGTTACGGGCGGAACACGTGAGATAGATGTCAATGCAGGGGAGAGCGTGATGACTCACCTGTTTAATGACAAGGAAGGACAGGATAGTATCCTGTTTGAAATCGAAAAGTCGAAGGAGGAGGATTTACCGCTGCTCTTAGTGAATCGGCTGGTACAGAAGCCGGATGTGTTGGAACGCGTGGTGGAGGAAACCGGCTATTCGGAGGAAAAGCTGATCATGCTCGCAAATGGTGAAATGCCGGCTTCGGAAGAACCTGTACTGGAGGAACCGGAACCGAAAATGCCTGAAGAAAAAGAAGACGCGGGCGACGCAGAGGAAGTGAAAACGGAAATCGAAGAAGAGGAGGAAGCGGATAAACCTCAGACCACCTCAAAGCCGAAGCCTGCTTCACAGAACAAGACGGAGGAGACGCAGGATACCACGGTAGCTACTCCGCCGGCTAGTGCGCCGCAGAATCAGGGGAGTGACAATTCCGGAGGAGGAAATGCAGGAAACAACAATTCCGGCGACAGTAAAAAAGAGCCTGAAAGTAAGAAAGATAAAACAAGTGGCAGCAAATCGGATAACAGCGGCAAATCGGATGGTGGCGGACAGGCAGATAATGGCAACACCTCGCAGGGAGGCGGACAGGCAGATAATGGCAACACCTCGCAGGGTGGTGCACAGGCAGATAATGGTAGCAACGCGGAAACGCAAGGAAATACTCAGGCGGGCGCGGATCAAGGTGCGGGAAATGATGCGGGCAACACAGAACCTGTCAGCGATCCTTCCGGCCGTGAGAACGGGGCACAGAACGAGCCTGCAGATGATCCCACCGGCAGGGACAAAACAGACGAAAGCGGCAATGACAGATCTGACACAGAAAATATGGGCACCAATGAACCCATAGAAGGGGAAGGCGGAAACTGATTCGGAGGGATAACAAATGCGTAAGATGACGTGGAAGCAATATCTGATCGCCGCAGCGGTCTCGGCATGTATTGCGCTTCTGGCTTACTTTGGCGGATTGTACCGGTTAGATGAATGGGTCAAGGATGCACGTTTTCAGAACCCGAGGGCTACCTCCGGCAGGGTGGTAGTCGTAGGGATTGACGAGAGGGCACTTGGCGCCTACGGGCCTTATCGATCCTGGGATCGAAGCATCATGGCATCCGCTCTGGAGCAGCTTGGAAAGGATGAGCAGCATCGCCCCGCTGTGGTCGCGATCGATACGCTCTATGCCGGACAGACCGATGAGGAGACGGATACACGCATGGCCAGAGCGGCCGAAAATCTCGGCTGTGTGGTCACGGCAGATGCCGCATCCTTTAGCAGTGGCAGCGTGTGGGATGAAGAGCGAGGCAAATATGTTTACCGCGATTACATGATCGCGGGGTTTGAGGAGCCTTATGGGCAGCTGCGCGATGTGACCGTTCAGGGGCATATCAATACGATGTATGATACGGACGGGATACTGCGACATGCGATCCTTTATCTGGATGTGCCCGAAATCGGGAGGGTATATTCCATGGCATACATGGCAGCAGCCGCCTATGCGGAGCAGCATGGTTTTGAGATCCAAAAGCCCGACACGGATAGCAGAGGCCTGTTCTATGTTTCCTATTCGGCTCTGCCGGGAGGCTTTTATGAGGGGATTTCTCTGGCCGATCTGATAAACGGGGAATACCCTGAGGACTATTTTGAGGATAAGATCGTGTTGATCGGTCCCTATGCGGTCGGCTTACAGGATTCGTGCTACACACCCATCGATCGTGCTAAGCAGATGTTTGGCGTGGAATATCATGCAAATGTGATCGAAGCGCTGCTTCATGGAGACTACAAGAAAGAAGCAGGGAATCTGTGGCAGGCGCTGCTCTTGTTTGTGCTTTGCTTTTTGACACTTATTCTGGTTCAGAAGATCAAGATGGTCTACTCGGGTATCCTGTGTGCATTGCTCATTTTCGGCAATTTTATCATATGCGGGATCGTGTATGACGCGGGGCATATCCTGCATCCTCTCTGGATACCGTTTGGGATTGCGACCGTCTACATCATCTCCATTGTGGCAAAGTATATCCGCGAAATGGCAGAGAGACATCGCGTGACACAGACCTTCCAAAAGTATGTGGCACCGGAGATCGTACGTGAGATCTTAAAGGAGGGAACAGACGCTCTTGCCCTTGGCGGAAGGCTTTGCGATATAGCGGTCCTGTTTGTGGATGTCAGAGGCTTTACGACGATGTCGGAACGTCTTGATCCGGAGCTGGTTGTGAGCATACTCAATCGCTATCTGGGCATGACAAGTGCCTGCATCGCACGAAATCAGGGGACGCTGGATAAGTTTATCGGTGATGCGACGATGGCTTTCTGGGGTGCACCTGTGCCACGTAAGGATGCTGTCTATCTGGCGGTGAAGACTGCACTGGAGATCGTGGAAGGAGCAGGGGAAGTATCCGCGCAACTCAAGGAGAGCATCGGAGAAGAACTCCGGGTTGGAGTGGGGGTTCATTTTGGCCCGGCGGTTGTCGGCAATATCGGCGCCAGCATGCGCATGGATTACACGGCGATCGGCGATACGGTCAACACGGCGGCCAGACTTGAGGCAAATGCTCCGGGAGGAACAGTTTACATCAGCCGGGCAGTTGCGGATGCGCTGGGGGATCGGATCCGGTTTACCACCCTTGGAACATCGGTAAAACTGAAGGGGAAAAATGAAGGCTTTGAGGTATTGAAGGTGGAGGAGCTCCTATGATAGTGATATCCAAGAAAAGCGTAGCATATGTAGTATCTATGATCATTTTGGGTGTCTGCAGAAACAGACTTGTCAGCGTCGGAGCAGGGCTGCTTGGGATCCCGCTTTATCTTGATTCCATCGGCACCATGTTTGCCGCAGTCGTTGGCGGACTGTTTCCCGGTATGTTTGTGGGGTTTATCACGAATGTCCTGGGAGGGTTTTCCGATTCCACCACTTTTTATTACGGAACGATCAATGTGCTGATCGCGCTGATCGCCGGGTTAGCAGCAGAGAGGGGTTTTTTTCAAAAGTATGTGAGGGTGGTCGCACTCATTCCCTTCTACCTTCTTTTGAGTGTTCCCTGCTCGGTTTTGTCCTATATTCTGTTTGACAGGCAGATTGCGGACAATGTGGCAACTCCCGCGGTAACCATGTTTTACAATCTGGGACTGCCGGTTCTTCTCTCCCAGATCCTGGGAGACTTTTGCGTGGAGATCCCGGATAAGCTGATCTCGCTTACGGTGGCCTTCCTGCTGATCCGGCTGGTGCCTGCGCGCGTGCGCAGGACGTTCCGTTACATATCCGGGAATACGGTTGAGAAGACGGAAAAGGGAGAGAGAGAGCAAGCAAGCTCTCTTGGAATTCAGGTTGCCGAGGTTTTGCTCTTATATGGATTTGCGATCGTAGCCGTAGCATTTGCCATCTCGTATAAGACTTATATGGAGTCACGGGTGGCCGGGTATCCCGGAGGCAACTATGACATACACCAGCTTCGGGTGGAGACGCTGCTCTACAGCGGAAAGATGCTCTCCGCTGTGCTCGGATTGCTTCTTTGTATCATCTCCTTTTCCATCGTCCTCTCCAACAAGGTGGTGGTTTCGCCGCTTTTCAAGATGACAAAGGAGATGCGGCGTTTCGCCTATGACAGTGACACCGGACGGCACAAATCCGTTTCAAAGATACAGTCACTTGACATTCACACGGAGAACGAGATTGAAGAACTCTATCACGCGTTGTCAAAGACGGTAAAGGAGATCGATGAATATATCGACAAGACCAATAAGCAGTCTAAGACAATTTCGGATCTGCATGTCAACATCATCACCACATTGGCGGATATCGTCGAGAGCCGCGACGAGACAACGGGCAATCATGTTAAGAGAACCGCAGAGTATGCCAAGATACTGGCAAGAAAACTGAAAAAGGAGGGGAAGTATAAAGACGAGATATCAGGTGAATACATCAATACGCTCACGATCGCGGCCCCGCTTCACGATATCGGGAAGATCAAGATCCCGGACGCCATCCTAAACAAGCCGGCGAGGCTGACGGACGAGGAATATGAGACTATCAAAACACATACCACTCTGGGCGGCATTATGCTGGACGATGCAGTGAACACCATGGGCAGGACGGAATATCTGCACATGGCAAAAGATATTGCCGTATATCATCACGAATGGTGGGACGGCAGTAGCAAGGGTTACCCCGAGCATCTCTCCGGTGAGGATATTCCGCTTTCCGCAAGGATCATGGCGGTCGCGGATGTTTTGGATGCGTTGCTCTCCAAGCGACCTTATAAGGACGGGTTGCCTCTTGATCAGGCGTTTGCGATCATGAAAAAGGAGAGCGGAACACATTTTGACCCGGAGATCATCATGGCTATGGAGGGGTGCAGGGACAGGATCATCGATGTCATGGAGAGATATTCGGATGAATAGGGGAAAATAGCAGAAAACAAAGAAGAAATAGGGGGAATTTATATGGAGAAAACATTGCAGGACATCAAGCAAATGATCGAAGAGCATCAAGTCAGGATCGTGGATTTTAAGCTTACAGATGTGGATGGGCGCTGGAGACATCTGAGTATTCCGGCAGAGCGGCTGACCGAGGCAACGATGGAGCAAGGCATCGGTTTTGACGGTTCCAACTACGGCTATGCACCGGTTGAGAATAGCGACATGGTCTTTGTGCCGGTCCTGGAATCCGCTGTGATCGATCCGTATGCAAAGATTCCGACGCTCTCCATGATCGGAGATGTGAAGGTGATCGATCTACCAAAGAACCGTCCCTTCGATCAATATCCGAGAAATGTGGCGATCCGTGCGCTGGATTACATGAAGGAACTTGGGATCGCGGATCAGATGCTGATCGGTCCGGAATATGAATTCTACATTTTTGATCAGGTAAACTACGAGGTGTCTTCTCAGGACATCTCATCACATATCCATAGCACGCAGGCATCGTGGGCTTCGTGCATGGAGGATAACAATAACGGCTATCAGATCGCCCACGGAGCAGGCTATCACTCCAGCCTTCCCATGGACATCCGAAATGACCTCAGAAGCAGTATGTGTCTGGCCATGAACGACTGGGGGATTGCGGTCAAGTACCACCATCATGAAGTGGGCGGTTGTGGTCAGATGGAGATTGAGGTCGAGCTCGATGATATGTTGACATTGGCCGACAATACGATGTCTGCCAAGTATATCATCAAAAATGAGGCAGTAAAAAACGGATGTACAGCCACATTTATGCCCAAACCGCTTGCGGATGAGGCGGGCAATGGTATGCATGTGCACATGCTGTTGCTCAAAGAAGGAAAACCGGTATTTTATGACCCTGCGGGCTATGCACAGCTGAGCGAGCAGGCACACTGGTTTATCGGCGGCCTATTGCAGCATGCAGGTTCCCTTTGTGCGATTACCAATCCGTCCACGAACTCCTATAAGAGACTGGTTCCGGGCTTTGAGGCTCCGGTAACCATCGGTTACGCCATGGCAAACCGCAGCGCGGTGGTCCGTATTCCGGCTTACGCCAAGACTCCGCTGACCAAGCGTTTTGAACTTCGCAATCCGGATGCAACCTGCAATCCGTACTACGCATATGCTGCGATATTGATGGCCGGGTTGGACGGGATCCGCAATCAGATCGATCCGCGCGCGAAAGGATGGGGCCCTTACGATTTCAATCTGTATGAACTTTCTGAGGAAGAGAAGGCAAAGATCAGCGGGCTTCCCACGAGTCTGAAGGAGGCGTTGGATGCCCTTGAGGCGGATCATGCATATCTGACGGAAGGCGGTGTTTTCCCGCAAAGACTGCTCGATCAGTATATTGCCAGAAGAAGAAAGGATAATGAGGAGATATTACGAATCCCGCATCCTGCGGAATTCGCAAAATATTATGATCTATGATCAAAAAAGAAAAGGAGGAAACAGATATGACAGAAGAACTGAGGCAGATAACGGACAGACTGTGTGCTGCCTATCGTGAAAAAAATAAGGAGGCTGCTAGGGGGCAGATCGTGTTTACGGGATCTTCCCTTATGGAGCAGTTCCCCATTGAAAAGTTCATGAAGGAGCGTGGGGAGGAATGCATCATTTATAATCGTGGGATCGGCGGATACCGCTGTGAGGATTTGATGAAGGTTCTGGATATCTGTGTATACGACCTTGCGCCCAGAAGGGTCTTTATCAATATCGGTACCAATGATCTGAGTGACAAGGATATGCCGATCGCAGAGATGATCGATCTTTATGACAGTATCCTGACTCAGATCGAAGACCATGTGCCCGGTGTCGAACTGTATCTGATGGCATATTACCCTATCAATTATGATGCGGCGGTAGATTATATGAAGGAATGTCTGCGTATCCGCACAAACGAAAAGATCAATGAGGCAAATCGGGAGGTGGAACGTCTCGCGGC
>JAGBQU010000170.1 GCA_017632755.1 Lachnospiraceae bacterium | reverse complement strand
GCCAGACGAACGATTCCCGTAGCGGAAGCATACTGCTCAAGACATCCCTGATTACCGCATCCGCAGACATCGGTCTCACCGTCCTGCACATGCATATGACCGATCTCTCCGCCGGATCCTCCGAAACCGTTTACAATATTGCCATCGATGATGATACCACCGCCTACTCCGGTTCCCAGAGTCACCACGGCGAGATGCTTGTAATTCTCGCCGCCGCCCTTCCACATTTCGCCAAGAGCAGCCACGTTTGCATCATTGCCTCCCTTAACCGGCATACCGATCCGCTCTGAGAGATCCTTATTGATATTTACCTTTCCCCAACCGAGGTTTGCACAGCCCTGCACGATTCCCTCGTCATTGACGGGACCCGGCACACCGATTCCCACGCCGACAACGTCTTCCTTGGAAATCTCCTTTTCCTGCATCTTGGCATTGACAGCCTTGGCAATGTCAGGAAGGATATTCTCGCCGTTGTTCTGGATCCGCGTCGGGATCTCCCACTTGTCAAGAACCTGTCCGTCCACGTCAAAAAGTCCCATCTTTACCGTTGTTCCACCTACATCGATTCCAAATACAAACTTGCTCATTCCTCACTCCTCATCTTCTCTTTTTTTGGTCAGTGAATTCTGTACGCGCTGGTACAGCTCCTGCGCCGCATTATAGCCCATCTTCTTCTGACGATGATTGACAGCTGCCGACTCACATATGACAGCCAGATTTCGTCCCGGCCGGATCGGCAACGAGTGACAGACCACCTTGTTTCCAAGGTATTCCGTATACTCTTCCTCCAGTCCGAGTCGATCGTACTCCTTGTCCTTATTCCACTCCTCCAGCCGGATGACCAGATCAATGCTCTGCGTCTCCCTTACCGAGGAAACACCAAACAGCATCTTGACATCGACGATACCGATACCTCGAAGCTCGATCAAATGCTTTGTGATATCGGGTGCGCTTCCGATCAGCGTCTCCTCCGACACCTTGCGGATCTCGACCACGTCATCCGTCACGAGACGATGACCTCTCTTGATCAGCTCGAGCGCAGCCTCCGATTTACCGATTCCGCTCTCTCCGGTGATCAGCACACCTTCACCAAAGACATCCACCAAAACACCATGGACGGAGATACAGGGAGCCAGCTTGACATTCAGCCATCGGATGATTTCCGCGGTAAATGCGCTAGTCGCCTTCTTCGTTATCAAAAGGGGAATATTGTGCAGCACCGCAATCTCACGAAAGATCGGATCAGGTACAAGATCCCTGCAGAATATGACGACAGGGATGGGGTTTGAGAGAAACTGTTCAAAGACCTCTCTCTTGCGCTCCTCCGACAAAGACTGCATATAGGAATACTCCACAAAGCCCACGATCTGAACACGGGTTGTCTCAAAGTGTTCAAAATAACCGGCGAGCTGAAGCGCCGGCCTGTTGATATCCGGCTGTAATATTTTGATACCTTTGATGTCGATCTCAGGCGTTTCGTTCCTGAGCTTGAACTTTTCGATTATTTTAGCCAAAGTTACACTTGCCATATCGTTTCCCCCGTTTATATCATGTATTTTGTATGCCAATCTTTATAAGTATAGCATAAATAGGACGCAAATACAATTATACACTATTTAATCTGCATTGGTTTTCTGAAGCCCGTTTTGGCCTTCAACTTCGACTTATAGCGTTTCCTGACGCTCTTCGGACATTTGATCGTCGCCTTTTTATGAATGTTCTTGATACAATTCTTTCCAAATGTTTTGATACCGCTTCCTTTCAGGGTGATCGTCTTTAGCTTTTTGCAGCCGTAAAATGCGTTTGATCCGATGCTGGTCACATGCTTGCCTACCGTCACAGAGGTAAGAGCAGTGCGCCCCTTGAGGGCCTTGGACGCTACGGATGTTACCTTTATCGTAACCTTTTGATATTTTACCGAAGCGGGGATCGTGATGCTCTTTTTCTTTTTGTCCACATTGCCCGTAAAGGCTGCTTCTGCCTTGTCCGCGCTCACCTTGGTGATCTTGTAACAATTGCCGCCCACGGTGAAGCTTGTTCCTTTTTTGAGCGCATTTGCACCGTTTCTAACATCATTCACCGTACTTTCCCGACCGTTACCCTCCGCGGCCGGCGTTGATGCGTCACTTTCAACACCGATATCTGCGGGATCCTTGCCACCATCCGTGTCCGATGTATCCGTCTTTCCACCCGAAACGTCCGAGCCGCCCTGTTCATTCGGGTCCGGAGTCGTCTGACCGCTATCGGATCCGGAATCACCTGTGCCGTTTCCTCCCTGCGACGAGGAGTCCTCAAATTTGCCTGGCACGTATTGTCCGTCCTGTAAAGTAGCATAGTGGATGTTTGCGCTCTGATCTCCCGCAAAATCCTGACTGGTCTGAATGTAATACGTGAGAATGTTGCCGTCCAGTCTCAAACCGTAGATGTTGTGGATCTTGGCAGGCTGATCCTCGGGCAGTTCGCTTGCAGGCGGCGTATATAAGGTCGAAAAATCTCCGGTCTTTAGATCCATGCCGCAGATCTTTTTTGCATCGTTAAAAATCAGCCGACCATCCTTTTTTTGAAGACAGGCATAGATTCCTACGCAAAAACTTGACTTTCCGCCTTCTTTGCGGAGATACCATTTGGAAAATCGTACCCGAGCGAAGTGGCAGATGCAGCGAGCAGATCATCCGTCTTTTTGATCTTTTCTCCTTTATTATCGATGTAATACCATTTTCCCTCATCGTAAACCATGTTGGATTCCGAAGCCTTCCACTGGCCGTTTCCATAGGTCGTTCCGTCCGCTACGATGCCCTTATCCCCTGCTTCATGCCCTCCGCCACCGGCAGTCACGATCGAGGCATCATTTAGCATAAAATAGGTATGGCATACCCTGCCGAGCAGATCCGGTGTGGGATCATCCCATGTAACGTCCACATGGTAATAATGCCCGTCCAAAAGAACAAGGTTCCACGCGTGGTTCATGGCAGAGCTGGAGACCATACAGCACTCAATGCCCAGTTTATTTTTCAGGATATAGACAAACGCCTTGGAATAGCCTTCACACACAGCCTTGTGCTGCACCAACGCTCCGTACGCCGTAAAACAATCATCGGTATCTCCACCATAGCAGCAGTGAAGGGCAATCCAGTCATGTACGATGAGCGCCTTCTCATAGTCCTGCATTTCCGGCGAAATGAGCGAGAGGATCTGGGTTACCACGGCATCGAGTTCCGCTTTTTTTGTCGCTGCGGTCGCAGCGTTCCTGGTATAAGAAGGCTTCACCGAGATAACCGTGTCACCGGAACAGGAAAAAGAATAGAAATTCTTTAGGTAAAAAAACTCCGGGTGCGCATACAAGGTCTGAAAATACAGATCCCCCAGCGTATCGGTGGGAATGTGAAGGTCAGTGACATTGACCGTCGTTTCCATTTTCTCCCACGCAATAACCATGCGCGCCTCAAATGTCGCCCGCTCTGCATCGCTCAATCCTGCTTTCGGTAGTTCTTCGTCAGACTGTAGGAAAGCATCTGCATAGTACTTCGGATCATACCGTTCATCAGGTGAGAGTGTCACCGTCATGGTACCATTCTGCTTTCCGGCAAACGCAGTCAAACTCATACTCATATTAAAAAGGATAATAAGTGCTGTGGTGATGCATTTTGAGTGCTTCATTTCGTTTCCTCCCATATGTATGTTACTTTATCATTATGCTTCAGAAAAGGAAGCCCGGTGATCGATCCGATCCTGCTTATCTTCCTTGGTTATCAGTTCCATATGATTTTAGTCTAACACAGAAAGGGTGAATTTGTCACTGCATTGAACTTCCTTGTTTCTGAAAGCTCGTAGTTCTGAGGCTTGATGTACGCAGTCTGCTCATTGGACTCGATAAAGATATAGTTCTCCTCACTTTCATAGCCCGCATCAGCAACTATGTTTTTATACTTGAATGTAAGGTGATTCTCCATGTCTTTAAGGAACGGAATCAGCGTAATGGTATCTATTAACATAGAAAAGAGGCCTCGCACTAATTACTTAGTGCGACAGCCCCTTTTAAGAGAGCCATTTACTTAATAGCCAAGACAATACCTTCACTAATTCACCATATTGAGCAACTGGCTTGTGATGTCTGCCATATCCGCGGAGATCTGTTTGCTGTCGCCCGCGATCTGTACATTGGTCTCCACAACAGACTCGATACGGTCGATCTCTCTCACGGCTTCTGACAAAACAGAAGCGTTTGTACGTACCATATCCGCTACCTCTGTCACTTCGGAATCAACACTGTTAATGATCCCTACCACCGTCTCAAATTCGCTTGCCGTTATATCTGCGATCTCTTTACCCTGCCGCACGGCATCTACGGCGCTTATGATCAATTCGCCGATCTCCTTTGCAGATTGGGACGAGCGGGTTGCAAGCTCTCCGACCTGCGTCGCAACAACCGTGAAACCACGACCGCTCTCACCTGCTCTTGCGGCTTCGATGGATGCGTTTAACGCAAGCAGGTTTGTCTGCCCTGCGATCGAGGAGATCTCGTCGATGATCTTCTCTATCTGCGTGGAAATTTCACTGATATTATTGATAGAATCACCGAGTTCGGAAAGCTTCCTGCGCGTGTTGCTGATTTCATCCACTGCGGCCTTTGTCGAATTCGTAACTTTGATCGTCTGATCCGCACTGCCGTTTAATTCATTCTCCAGACTGTGCAATGCTTCGGATTGAATTGTTTATATTTCCGATACCGCTTATAATCTGATTATCCACTGTACGCATGATCACAAAGAGCAACGCAATGAAAATAAGCAATAGACTGATGGATACAACCACCGTCTGATTCGTGCGGGCACTGTAATATTCCCTGCTGGGAAGGAACGTTCCGATCAGCATGTCGCCGTATTCTTCCATAACATAATAGCCTTTTTAACCGTTTATGGAAGCTTTTTTGCTGCCGGGAACAGGATTCTGTGCAAACCCTGCCTCGGATGCTGCTTTTCCGATCAGAGTGGTGTCGGGGTGTGAAAGAATCATTCCGTCCTCTTTATTGATCGCAAACACATAGCCCTTTTCCCCAAATTCAATCTCATTTAAAACAACATCGATAGCGGTACTGGCCAGTGTCTGCGCCAATATCTCCGGCTGAATACCCACCTGCACAAGACCTGGTTTGTCCTTCCGGGCTACCCCGACATACTGGATCACAATCCCCTCTGCCACATTCGCCTGCGGCTCCTACACAAGCTCATAAGAGGGATCATCCAAGATGGCAAGAAATGCTGCGGACTGTTCGCCGCTTCCCATATCAAATCCGACATACGCGGGAACCGTGCTGTTTGTGATGATTCCTTTATCATCTATGACGTGAAGCTCATTGACCATCAGGCGCTCGCAGATGGAAGAAAGATTCGCATCGTTTGAGAGGATGGACGGATCACCCGCAAGCAGATCGGCAAAGGCGCGCGCCTTAACCAGATTATTCTCGCCAAGGTTCGTCGTCAGACGCTCAATTTCCCCATCGTTACTTAGGAGCTTTTCCCGGACAGCTTCCAGCTTATCTCTGCTCTGCTTAAGGTTACTTTCTTTTTTATTTGGGGATAAATTCCTTATTGCTCACATTTCCTACAACAATTTACAATTATTGTAAACCACTTCTAACAACTTGCAACCGCATCATATAGTTGTCTGACTGTATCAAACGCATAGGTTGGCATCCATGGTGTACAGGCACCGTTCACATCCGGCAATAGATCTTCCGGCTTCGCCTCCCCGGTAAACAGTACGCAGGTGTCCACACCTGCATTCACGCCGCAGGCAATGTCCGTGTAAAGCCTGTCACCCACCACAAGAGTCTCTTCCTTCGCAAAGTCAGAGAGCGAAAGACAGAGCGAAACGATCTCAGGGCTGGGTTTTCCCAGATAGACGGGGCTCTTATCCGTGGTCTGGGCAATCATATTGCAGATGGAGCCGCAGTCCGGAATAAAACCGAAATCGATCGGGCATCTAAGATCGGAGTTGGTTGCGTAAAACGGCACATCCTGCGTCAGGAGTACCTCGCAGGTCGCAGAGAGTTTCTCATAAGTCAGCTCACTGTCATAAGCCACCACCACACAGGCGATGCCGGGTTCTGCCTTTGTTGTCACAGTAAGCCCCGTGCGGCGAAGCTCTGAGACATAGGACGATGTTCCCATGACATAGATCTTCTTACCGGCGTAATTTTCTTTTAGATAGCGCATCGTCATGTAACCTGCCGTGACAAACTGATCCTCCGTTGTATCCAACCCGAAAGCCCTTTTAAACTTATCCACATAGTCTGCTCCGCTCCTCGTGGAATTGTTGGTGATATAGTAAGATCTTCCACCGATACGGTCGATGTAGGCAAGAAGATCGGCGCTTCCCTCATAGAGCGTATCTCCCACCGACAGGGTTCCGTCTATGTCAAAGAGAAATAATTTTTTTTGCCCAAGCCTTTGCATATTCTCGTTCATTTCAAAACTCCTATCAAACCTTACATCACAGTCTCATCAGCCTGCAGTTGTCGATCCCGGCACTCCAGAACTTGTCAACGGACAGCATTTTCACCTGACATATGATACTTGAATTCATCGCACCGTGCCCCATAATCAGAATGTCTTTTCCCTGCTTAAGCTGCGGCTCGATCACTTCTTTCAAAAATTCTCCCGTTCTTGCAAACAACTCTTTTAAGCTCTCCGCTCCCTCCACCGGCGTGATATATTTCTCCGGTGCGTGAAAGAGAACATTTATGGGACAATCCGGGATCTGAAAACTGTTTTCCACACCCTCATAGATCCCAAAACTCATCTCCCGCAGTCTATCGTCCGTTATGATGGGAATATTCCGGTCTTTGAGTACGATCTGCGCCGTCTCCCTTGCGCGGGAGAGCGGCGATGAGTAACACACATCAAAATGGACATCCATGCATTCCTTTCGAGCTTTTTCCGCCATCATCCGTCCGTCTTCGTTGAGTGGTATATCCGTTCTTCCCTGCAGCTTATGTCTTGCATTCCAGTCGGTCTTTCCATGTCTCATAATGTATAACATAATACTTCAAACTGCCTCCTTACGTTTGTTCTCTGGATCGTTACTGTTTTCTTCCATAAACAATTGCAAAACTCACCCGTCCTATTTATGATTTACCGTGCAAAAAGACAGCCGGAGAATACAGATACCCCTGGTAGTTGTCACAACCGATCTCATGCAGCACTTTTCGCTTTTCCTCGGAATCGACATATTCGGCCAAAACCGTCAGATTGAGCGATTTGGCAAGTTGCGTCAGGGAGAAAATGATATCACGCGAGTTTTCGTAGGTAAAAAGTCCGTTTACCAGCGAGCCATCCAGCTTGATGATATCAAACACGCTTTCGCGCAGATAATGAATGGAGGTCTGCCCCATGGAAAAATCATCTATGGCAAGCAGGATCCCCATTTTCCGCAGGGCACTCAAAGCGCTCAGTGTCTCCTCCGTAAAGGAGATCGCCGCCTGCTCCGTGATTTCCATACAGATATTTTTCCCTGCAAAATGTTCCTTTTCATTCAACTGACGACAGAAATGGATATATCTGGGCGTGACGACGGTGATGCCGGTCACATTGACGGACAGCTTCACATCTTTTCCGAAACGCTGCAGTATTTTCGGTCTGTCACTTAATGCTTTTACAAGTATTCGCTCTTCCAGCTCGGCCAAAAAACCGCCCTCTTCGGCCATCTTTATGACTAGTGGCGGATAGATCATTCCCAGAAGAGGGTGCTCCCATCTGAGGAGTGCCTCCACACCGATGCAATGTCCGTCATAGTGATATTGCGGCTGGTATGCAAGCACGATCTGCCTTTTCATGTCGTAGAGCAGATCGTTGCACAGATCCTTTGCGAAATCTCCATATACATTATTCAAATCCCGCAGGCGTGTTGCAGACCAGGATTTTTCATTCGCTTTAAAGTATGTGATAAAGGATTCATAGTTTTTCTTTGCATTTTCGAGCGCATGTCTGTCCAACAGGCGGACAAAGGGCATATAGAGCAGTATTCCGATCACCACATTCACCAGCTGCAGGACTGCACCTGACATGGATCCGGTGGCGCGGTATCCGCCAAGCAAAATGGGCGTTGTCCACGCAACCTCGGTCGTGACCATGGGAACCAGTCCCCACGCAATGGCCAAATAAGACACTGTATAGCAGACGAGCGGCGTGATCAAAAAAGGAACCAGCATCGTCAGGTTAAAGATGATCGGCAGGCCAAATACCATGAGTTCGTTGATGTTAAAGATCATCGGAAAAGCTGCCGCAAACGCCAGACCTTTTCGAGCGCGGGACTTCGAAAAGATCAGCAGCGCGATGAGGAGACAGATGGTCGCGCCGCATCCGCCCATAAGCACAAAGCAGTCGAAGAATTCTTTGGTCAAAATGGTGGAAGGTGCACTGCCCATTGCAACAGCCGCCTGGTTTTGTGCAAGACCGGGTACAAAATAGGTCTGCATGACACCCTCGAGCGTATCGCTTCCGTGAATACCGAAAAACCAAAGGATCGAAGAAAGTGCAACAAAGCAAAAGCCCTTTAAAAATCCGGCATCACCGTAGGAGAACAATTTGTTGAAAAGAATACCGATCAGCGAACGGAAAGAATCCACTCCGAAGATCCGAACGATCCATGCATTCAAAAGCGCAAATACAACCGTTACTGTTACGATGGGAAATATCGTGAGCAGCATTCTGTTGAACTCTCTGTCGGCACCGATGAGAAACAGCGTTTTGCTTTTGTTCTGCAAAAGACGGGATATCTGCAGATAGATGTAAGAGGCTCCCAGACCTGTGATGATCGCCAGGAACATCGACTTAGGTCCCATGTGATCGATCTTGAAATCCGGCAGATACGCACCGGCCAGGATAAAGAAGGAGAGGATTGAGGCAACATACGCACCCTCATTTACGGTGTTGGAATCACCTCGGAGTCTCATATAGGATCTGCTGATGGAATAGGTCATATACACGGACAAAACGCCAAACGTCGCTCCGTATATGATCTCAAAGAACATACTTAAAAATCCATCGAGGAAAGTCGCAAGGAACTGCTGATACGCCTCTACCGGAAATGTCATAAAAATCAGCGCCATCGCTCCGATGATAAGCACCGGCGTGATATGGATCAGGCCGTTTCGAACGGCCCTCACGATCGTAATATCTTCAATTTGGCCAAAAACACCGGCCCATTTTCCTCTTTTTTTCATATAGCCCTCCGTTTCCTACGGCTACACAACAGTCTCCCTGGTAAGATCTTTTACCCATTTATATTTTTTGTAATGCAACATCACCCAAGGAATCTTGCCGACCTCGTCAAGACAGATGCAGGCATACACCACAACCACCGGCCAATGCAGGAAAAAGCACCTACGACTGCCACCGGGGTCACCGCCAAAACGAAGCGCCCCTGGCTGGCATCCCAAACAGACAGGTCAGTCCGAAAAGCACGGAGACAATGCCTGTCAAACGCAGCATCATGCAAAAATCTTTGTCTGCAAATATTTTTTTCATAGTAACCCTATTATATCATGTTCCAAAATCCTTCTCCATACATTTCTCCGTCTTTTTGTTCCTTTTATAGGTGTATATGCGGATCTTGCGCATGATATCCATATACCAGTTTCTGGGTGAGAGAACCTCCACGATCAGATCCATTTCCAGACCTTTTTCAGTTGATTTCCTTTTTTATCCTAAATTGGTTTATTTTATAAACTCCCGGAGCTTGGATTTTGTCTTTCTATCGTGGTAATAACAGGTAAATTATCTGTCAAATGCTTGATTCTATAAAAAATTAGCAACATTATAGTACAAAACGCAATAATAATTGATGACTTTATTTTAATTAAAATTATAATTAAATTGTGACTAATAACCAAGTAAAAAATTAGGAGGGAAAAATGGTTACGTTTACAAAAAAGAACATGGTCGCATTATTCACCTTGTTACTGGCTGCACTATTTATACCAAGTATAAAAGCAGACGCCGCCGAAAATCTTGCGTATAAAAAGTCAGTAACAGCCACCTCTACAGAATCCGGAAGTTATCCGGCCGCGAATGCCGTGGACGCCAACGGCAATACGCGTTGGTCCAGCTCTTATGCGGATAACCAGAATTTTGTAGTGGATCTCGGCAGCAACTATACTGTGTCAAGTGTCAAGATCGCATGGGAAGCAGCTTATGCATCACAGTATCAGATCCAGGTATCGACCGACAGAAATACCTGGACAACGGTTTATGAGAATTACAATGCAAAAGGAGGAACGCAGACAATCAATTTCAGTGCAAGAAGCGCACGCTATGTGAAGGTATACTGCATCAAGCGGGCAACCTCATATGGTTTCTCCTTCTATGAAATGGAAGTGTACGGTTCGGATTCCGGCAATTCCGGTAGCAGCAATTCCGGTAGCAGCAATTCCGGTAGTACTTCAGGCGGTTCGACTAGCAGTTCAGAAAATGTCGCATACGGCAAAAAAGTTACCGTCTCTTCCACCGAATCCTCTTCGTATGCAGGATCAAATGCGGTAGATGCCAATGGCAATACACGTTGGTCCAGCTCTTATGCAGACAACCAGAACCTGATCGTGGATCTGGGTAGCAACTATTCCCTGTCAAGCTTTAAGATCGCATGGGAAGCAGCTTACGCATCCCAGTATCAGATCCAGGTATCGACCAATAACAGCACCTGGACAACGGTATACGAAAACTACAACGCAACCGGCGGCACACAGACGATCAGCATCTCGCCGACAACGGCACGTTATGTCAAAGTCTACTGTATCAAGCGTGCAACCTCATATGGTTTCTCCATCTTTGAGTTTGAGGCATACACCGGCAGCGCACCTTCATCAGGCTCTTCAGGTTCCGGTTCCTCAGGCTCAGGTTCCTCAGGCTCAGGTGGCTCCTCAAGTGCAGCCGCATCCAAACAGAAGGTATTAAACTACTTATACAGCATCAAAGGAAAACAGACCGTGATCGGCATTCACAACCGTGAGCCGAACTCTGATCCCGCAAAACAGACAAATCAGGCACACGCAATCACAGGACAGTATGCAGGCCTTTGGAGCGGAGACTTTTTGTTCTCATCTTCCGATGTAAACAATCGCTGGAACATGATCTACGAATGTGAAAGACAGTGGAACAGCGGATCGATCGTACAGCTTATGCTGCACGTGACCAATCCCACGCAGGGTGAATCCGGCAACTGGGATGGCGGTGTTTGCAGCAAATTATCCGATTCACAGTGGAATTCACTGATCACAAACGGTGGAGACCTGAATAAGAAATGGAAGGCAAGACTGGATACCTATGCAACCTATCTTCAGTATCTCAAAGGCAAGGGTGTACCCGTTTTGTTCAGACCGTTCCATGAGATGAATCAGGCGCAATTCTGGTGGGCAGGAAGAACCGGCTCAAACGGAACCGCAGCATTGTTCCGCTTAACGAGAGATTATCTTGAAAAAGAAAAAGGTCTTGATAACCTGATCTGGGTATGGGATATGCAGGATCTGTCCTATAACTGGAGCGATTACAACCCCGGAAACAACTATTGGGATATTTTTGCGGTAGATGTTTACAACGCAGATTACTTTACATCCTACAAATACAATCTTGCAAATCAGATCGCAGGAAGTAAGCTGATGGCGATCGGAGAATGCGATAAGCTTCCGACCTCGGCAGAATTGAGAGCACAGCCGAACTGGTGCTTTGTGATGAGTTGGGCAGAATTGACCTTTAGCAAAAACAACAATACACAGATTCAGAATCTGTATTGGGCAGACAATGTCATTATAAGAAGCGAATTACCTTCATTTAAATGATGCCAAGGTCAAAAGGTAAAAATGTGCTTGTGCTTGCACAAATGCACATTTTTATCTGAGGACCGCTAAAACATGAGCAAGTAGCAAT
>JAGBQU010000018.1 GCA_017632755.1 Lachnospiraceae bacterium | reverse complement strand
GTATCTATGATGCCTTGGAGATCGCATCCGTCTGCCCGTTTTGCGGATCCAATCAGGTCATGGAGGCCAATGACAAGGACACCATGGCACCGGGAGGCGTTGTTCCGTTTGCGGTGAGTGACAAGGAAGCTTCCGAGTTGTTCCGCACATGGATCAAAAAGAAGTGGTTCTGTCCGAAGCTGGCAAAGGAGAGCGCAAAGGCAGAATCCTTTAAGGGTGCATATTTCCCCTATTGGACTTTTGATACACAGACTGCATCAAAGTATACGGCTCGTTACGGCAAGGATCGCACCGTGCGCAGGAACGGGAAAACGGAGACCGAGACGGACTGGTATAATACAAGCGGCTATTACGATGAGTTTATCGATGATGAGTTGGTGCTCGCCTCTACGACTCATAATCAGTATATGCTCCACGCGCTTGAGCCTTTCAGCACAGAGGACAACAAGCACTATAAGCCGGAATATCTGGCCGGGTTTGCGGCAGAGAGATACAGTGTCGGGCTTGAATCCGCTTGGGAAATGGCTAAGAAATCCATAAGCCGAAAACTGGAAAATCATGTTTCAAGCAAGATCCGGAAGGAAAAGCACGCTGACCGGGTGCAGAATGTGAGACTCAGTACGACCTTTGATGAGATCACATTTAAGTACCTGCTTTTGCCGGTTTGGATCTCCAATTTTAAGTATCAGGATAAGGTCTATCAGTTCATGGTAAACGGACAGACCGGGAAGATCTCAGGCAAGACACCGATTTCCGTTTTCAAGGTGCTATTTGCTGTTCTGATCGGTATTCTGATCATCGGCGGATATTTCTATTTAAAATATTAGGAGTAATATATGAAAGGTGTGTTAGTTTCTTGGATCATCATATTGATCCTCATCCTTGTAATCATTGGCGCAGTTGGTTTTATGATCCTGTGGATAAAGCGAAAGATACGCGATGTCTCGCGGGCGGCTTTCGGTACGGATTCTTTTTTGGAGGGCGCGGAGAAAGCAAAGATCGCATATGCCGAGACACCCAAATCGGTTGCCGGCATGACCAACCTGCTTCTTCCCAAGATCGTCTCGGATTTCCCGGATTTTGCATATGATCAGATGAAACAGAGGGCGGTGAATGTGCTTCTTTCCTATCTGAGAGCGGTTGACACATGTAACCCGGGTGCCCTTAAGGATGCCAATCCGCAGTTGACGGATCAGGTGGAAAATTACATTGCGGGATTAAAAGGGAGCGGAAGAAGGGAATACTTTAAGGAGGCCAAGGTGCACCGGACGGAGATCACGCAATACCGCAAAGCTGACGGACGATGTATCGTTACGTTTCAGACATCCATTCAGTATTATCACTATATCATGGATGGTAACGGGGATATCACAGAAGGGACAAAGGATCTTCTCACACAGTCCCGCTATGATATCGATATGATCTATATTCAGGATGTGAATAAGGTGGAAAATGAATTTGATTATGCGATTGGTGTGAACTGCCCCAACTGCGGCGCACCGCTGCGGGCGCTGGGTAGTAAGAAGTGTGAATACTGCGGTTCTCCGATCATAGAGATCAATATTCACGCATGGTCATTTGCAGAGATCAGGGAGAGAAAGTAAACGGATGGAGTCGAAAGCAAGGATCGTCTTAAAAGCATGCATGCCTTTTGTGCTCGCGATTGTCATCTTGCAGCTGGTTTCCGCGCTGGCAAGTATTATTATCTATGCTTTTCCGGATAGTTATATGACGGCAAAAAATGCACAGCGTGATATCCTGCTGGTGGCCACGGCCTGTATGCATGCCACCTATATCCTTGTTTTTTCCTTCTGGTATCAAAAAGCCGGGTATGCTGCCTTGCATGTACAGGAAAGAAGGACGCTGGGAGCGCGGGATCTCCTCTTTTTGCTATTTGCAGGTGGCTATTTGCAGATCGTGGTGACGCTTCTGCTCGCCTTGATCCTGCCGCTTTTTCCCAAGGTGCTTGAGACTTATCTGTATCATTTGGAAAATATGGGGGTCGGAACAGGGGTGTTCCCTTTACTGGTATCCGTTGTCATGGCTCCCGTCGCGGAGGAACTGATCTTTCGGGGCGTCACCTTTTCGCTTGCAGAAGGGAAACTCTCGTTTGTGTGGCTGAATCTTTTGCAGGCCTTTTTGTTTGGCATCTACCATATGGATGTGGTGCAGTTTTTCTATGCTTTCGGGATAGGTCTGATACTGGGGCTTGCCTATAAGAAATACCATAATCTTCTGGCGTGCATCACATTGCACGCATCGATCAACTTGTTTGCCAAT
>JAGBQU010000169.1 GCA_017632755.1 Lachnospiraceae bacterium | reverse complement strand
CCGCATCCTTTTTTCCGCTGTATGTGCAAAGACCAAGGCCCGCTCCTGCAAACACAAGAGCGGGCCTTAATCGTCAGTCTGAAATTTCAAGCACATAGAGGTGTCTCTCAGCCTCTGCCGTGAATAAACGTGGCGTACAGTTTTTCCAGCATAACAGACATTTTTTTCATGATCATTTCCTTCTTTCATTTTTTTTGATCTGTCCCTTTCCCTTGGGACGATCGTATCATAACATGGTTGTCTGAAAAAAGGAAATACATATTATAATCGTTTAAACATATCAAAAAGATATGATAAATCACTCGTATTCGACACGATGCACCTCAACCTAAGCACTTTTTTTATGAATACTGAGCCCTCGTGTCTAAAGGTTTTCTATACTCCTGTTTCTCCTTGCTTGTCCGCGCCGAGATCGATCCACAAAGCGGGACGGACGCCGCCAAGAATGTTGAAGACCGCGCGACCTCTGATCTCAACGGAGCCGTGACTGCGGACAAGTACGGCATGGTCGGAAAGGCTGCCGGGCGACCGCAGCCACCACCAGCAGGCGGCTCTGCCATCTGTGGAATAACCGTTGCTCTTCCACACACCCTGTACGTTCGCATAATCCGTCGGTGCACACCTTCTTGCTTCGTCCGAGCTGAAATACCTGTTAACCTCTGTAATATTCAGAAGGAATACCTTATCCACAGTATCATTCCCGGGTGACGTACTGAACGACGGATTCTTTTCTGCGGTTACCGTGGTATCGATAATGCTGTTTCGTACTTCAACACCAAATGCATCCAGAAACGGTCCGTTCAGCCATTCGCGCAGGGAGCAGGTTTCCCACGTGACGTCGGACATGGACATATGATACAGTTTGCAATCGAGAGCATATCTGCTGATAATAAGAGCTTTATTGCCTTCTTTTGCAAGAACGATCCATTCGATATCTTCTTTACCGTTGGATGTGTCGTTATCCTGCTCATAGGAGCCAAAGAATACAGATGAACCGATCTCAGCTTCTGAAAGTAATGCTATTTGGTATTGCGGTTTGATGTTTTCCTGAAGTTCTCTGCTGTTCTTATAGTCAATACTGTCAAGAAGAATGTACGCAGCCTTATAGTCTCCGGAATCGATCAGCGTTATTGCCTTGTTGAGCTTTTGACCCGGTATGATCTGTGCCGTCAAAACAATTACCAATGCGATGCAGGCGACAATGACCGGCACAACGATTGCAATTGTCCTCTTACACTTCTTAGCAGCCTTTTCCTCCACGATCCGCGCTTTCTCCTCCTTGCGTGAATGCAGCGCATTGCTTTCTGCCTGTGATCTGATGGTATTCAACTGATCCTGTGAGGCCATTGGCTTGTCCCTCTCTTGAACAGAAAATCCATTTTATATTAAGAGAATACCATGTTGTGCCTGCTTGTGCAACAACTGCCGCGTTGATTTGCATAAAGCAAAGGAGAGCCGACCGGCTCTCCCTGTTCGTTATGCGTTTCACTCACTCGTATTCCACGGTGGCGGGAGGTTTGGAGGTGATATCGTACAGCACGCGGTTGACGCCGCGCACCTCGTTCACGATACGCACCGACACGCGATCCAGAAGCTCCCAGGG
>JAGBQU010000168.1 GCA_017632755.1 Lachnospiraceae bacterium | reverse complement strand
GTATGTTGTCCTCGTATGCCCGCCTGCCTAACAGATATATATGGACCTCCCGCCAAAAGTATGAGTAAAAGAATAGCGGCTACATTTTTTTTCTTCATCTCGTTTTCCTCCGATAAAAAGTATGTCATATATCACGAAGCATGTAAATAAGATTAAAGCAAATTCGTATGTTATTGCACTTGTATTCGGAGAGGTAATTTAGTAAAATAAAACTCGCAGCATACATTGTTCCATTTTGGAAGTGGCGGGAGCCGTTTGCATACACGTTTCATGCCGGCAGCCGGGTTTTGGATGAATATGATTAAGACGGAAAAGCTGACATTTGAATATATACGCCGGGATGAAGACGGGAATGTGGAAGGCATTACCAAGGCTGTGGATGCGGTTGATTTTAACATAAAGCAGGGCGATTTTATCGCGATTCTCGGGCACAACGGATCGGGGAAGTCGACGTTGGCAAAGCATTTCAATGCCATCCTGCTTCCGACAGAGGGCACTGTCTACGTCAACGGGAAGGACACCGCCGATGAAAAATATCTCTGGGATATCCGAAAGGAAACCGGCATGGTTTTTCAGAACCCGGACAATCAGATCATCGGTCAGATCGTTGAGGAAGATGTGGGATTCGGACCTGAGAATATGGGGGTTCCCACGCCGGAGATCTGGCAACGGGTGGAGGAGAGCCTGAAGGCTGTCGGAATGTACCGGTATCGGAAAGTATCGCCCAACAAACTCTCCGGCGGTCAAAAACAGCGCGTTTCGATCGCAGGTGTGTTGGCAATGCATCCCAAGTGCATCGTTTTGGATGAGCCGACCGCTATGCTTGATCCGAACGGGCGAAGGGAAGTGATCCGTGCCGCCCGTGCATTGAATGATGTCGAGCGTATCACCATCATATTGATCACACACTATATGGAAGAGGTGATCTATGCAGACCGAGTCTTTGTGATGGACAGGGGGCACATCGAGATGCAGGGAACGCCGAAAGAGATCTTTTCGCAGATAGACAGACTCAAAGCATTGCGGCTGGATGTCCCGCAGGTGACGCTGCTTGCGCATGAACTGCAAAAGAGCGGGGTGCCGCTTACGGACGGCATACTGACAGCGGAGGAACTTGCAAAGGAACTGATGCGATGCAAAGCCGCCTATCAAAGGACGCATAGAGGGAATGCGGAAGGCATGCGCGATGCAATGCTTTAGGTGAGAGATAAATAAAAATATAAGAGATAGAAGTGATAGAATTATGGCAATTATTTTAGATCATGTAAACTGCATATATGGGGAAGGCACCAGTATGGAGGTTCAGGCATTAAAGGATATCAATCTGGTCATTCCGGATGGTCAGTTTGTCGGCCTGATCGGTCATACGGGTTCGGGAAAGTCAACCCTGGTACAGCATCTCAATGGTCTGATCAAGGCTACGAGCGGAACCGTATACTTTAACGGACAGGATATTTATGATAAAGATTATGATCTGAAGGCACTCAGAAGCAAGGTCGGACTTGTTTTCCAGTACCCGGAGCACCAACTCTTTGAAGTGGATGTGTTCTCGGATGTCTGCTTTGGCCCCAAAAACCTCGGTCTGTCAAGAAAAGAGGTGGAAATGAGGGCGTATAAGGCACTCAAGATGGTCGGTATCGAAGACGAATAT
>JAGBQU010000017.1 GCA_017632755.1 Lachnospiraceae bacterium | reverse complement strand
GATTGAATCGATCTTGTTGATCACCAGGATCACCAGCGGCTTTCCTCCCTTTAGCTTTTCAAGGATGTACCGCTCACAGGCGCCTATGAAGGTTCCCGGCTCCACAAGCCATAAGATGACGTCCACCTCTCCCAGTGTCTTCTGCGCCACATTAACCATATAATCGCCCAGTTTGTTCTTGGCCTTATGGATTCCGGGAGTGTCCACAAAGATGATCTGCCCCTGCTCGCAGGTGTACACCGTCTGGATACGGTTTCTGGTCGTCTGTGGCTTGTTTGAGGTGATCGCGATCTTTTGTCCGATCATCTGATTCATGAGTGTACTCTTTCCCACGTTAGGTCTCCCGATCAACGTGACAAAACCTGTCTTTATCTGCTTATCCATACAGCTTATTATTCCTCTTTTCCAGCGGCAGTTTCCTCGCCATCTTTTGCATTTTCGTCTTTTATGTTGCCTTCTGCTTCGTTGTCGCCCGGCTGTGTATTTGACCGCGCATCCGTTTGTCCGGCTTCACGCGCCTTCTTTCGCTCCGCACGCTTTTTGGAATGTTTAAAAATCCCTCTGAGCACCAGTATCAGGATCACTAGAATAATGCCCCATACGACCAGATACGGGATCGCGGCAACCAGATCGACAAAGAACCTGACGATCGAATCCTTGATCTCTCTCACACTCTTCGCAAATCCGGAGAGCATCTCATCCCAGATGCCTACCGGCTCCGGCTCCGTGTAGATCTCCACCTCTCTCACGGTGATCCGGACCGTCGCATAATCCACCTGGTTGTCATATGTACGCAGCCTTGACTCCATAGACTGCAGTTCATAGCGCACATCCGTCAGACGACTCTCAAGTGTAATGATCGCCTCGAGAGAGTCTGCCTTGTCCAAAAGATCAAGCAGTCTCTTCTGTTCCACCTCGAGCGCTTCCTTTTTACTCTTCGTGTCCACATACTGGAGCGTAATATCCTCCACATTCTGTGTCTTGTGCGTCACATTGGAATCTGCGGATACCGCATCTACAAAGGAATCCAATTTTGCGCTCGGTATACGAATCGTATATTCTGCCGTGTTTGTTCTGGAATCGTAGAGGCCGCCGCCATAGATCTCTGAGGATTCGATATAACCTCCGATCTTGTCCACACGCTCCGAAATGCGCTCCACCAGCGTGTCAAACTCCGTGGTCTCCACAGTGAGCTCCACACGCTTTATCAGCTTACGGTTTGACTCGCCGGGAGTTTCCTGCACCTTGGTTTCGCCTTCTTCGGCGATATCATCCCCATACTCGTCATAATCCTCTTCCACTGCCGCTTCTTCCGCATAGGAATAGATGTCATCCGAAGCATAATATGCCCCATCCGTCGAGGATGCAGTCGCATTCTTATATGCGCCGTCACTGCCGCTTCCACATCCGGCAAGCAACAGCACTACCGCCAGCAGTATTGCCATCTTTCTCGTGTTTAACATATTCCCTTTCATTTATTATTTCCCTCCTCATATTTTTTTGCAGGTATTTGCAAAGCGCATGTTATCGCGCTCAGACTTCTATCAGAGAAGATTCTCTACTTTATCGAACAAGTCGCCGCACGCTTTTATCTTCTCCTCGTTTCCCACCACGCAAAGGCTCTCATTATCCATAAAAGCGCGGATATAAGCTGCAAGTGCGCGGATCGAATCAGCGTCTGCTGTCAGAAGTTCATCCCTATATTTCTGTTCCCTCTCATAAGAGAGCCGGCTCATGTAAGCACCAAGCGCATACGCCCCCTTTGTAGACGGATTTTTGGGTATATCCAGCTCACTGAGTGCTCCTATGATGAATTTTGTGATCGTGCGCTCATCTGCCGTGTAATCCGCGACAAAGTCTGCCGCCTTCTCAAACGTATCGATCGTCTCTTTCAGATTCGGATCACGGTATGATACAAAGTAGCAATCACCACTTCTCGTGAAATTGCTCATGCATCCGTATGCTCCGCCTTTTACACGGACCTCGTTCCACAGATACTCGTATCCCATCAGCACCTTTAACAGTCTCAGTGCCCCCGTATACTCCAAGCCTTTTTTGCGATAGCTTCCGCTTCGGCATACGTACTGGATCCCCGCAGAAGACTTAAACGCTTCCCTCTTTCCCGTATGTGCCACAACCAGTCGTTCCTCGCTCGCTCCCGTATCCGGCAGACATTCCTTAAACGACTCAAGCTGCACAAGAAAGCTTTCCAGACCCTCCTTCGATCCCGTAAAATCTGCAAGCATCCTATCGCGGCTCATGAGCATGGCCAGTGTTTCTTTCAGCTTTGCGATCACCTGATCCTTCCTCTTTGCAAAGTTCTTTTCCAGATCGCAGATCATGCGATAGAAAGAAATGCCGCCGATCTGCTCCTGCACCCACGCCTGATCGGAAAAGGATGCCATTGCATGAAGTGCCGCAACGGTATGCCCGGAACCCATCATGGTTGCCTGCAGGCGTGATTTTGTCTCACCGACAACTTCCAAAAGGCGTTTCTCATTCTCCAGATCGGATCCGAAAAGGATCTCTTTAAGCAGTGCAAACGCCTTGTCGGTATTCTCGCAAAGGACCTTGGTGTCCGCTTCAAAGAAGAGGCGGTACTCTTCCGTCTTTTCCGCATTTGTATAGATCACTGTGCTCGTCACGATGCCGCCTGTGTGGATATTCACCTCATTGTACAGATCCGCATAAGAATAACTCTTTGTATCCACATAGCCGAGCAGTATTTTGAGAAGCCCCAGATACGGAAGCCGGGAGGCATCGATATTGGTAATGTCAAACAGCAGCTTTATATAGGAAACGCCGTTTGTGAAGATGTCATGGAATAAGATATCCGTTCCGTTTTGACTCCGTTTTTCCAGGATAAACGGCTCTGCCTCCTTTCGGAGATCCTCCCTTTGCAAAAGCGGGATCTTTTCCAGATCCTCCTTGCTCGTCTCTTCATCCTGATAAGCCAAAAGCGCCTTCGTCTGTGCCACCAGATCATCCAGTTCCTCCCCGGAAAGGGATTCCTTGTACGCGCGCAGTTTTTCCGCAAGTGCCCTGTCCTTTGCACCGGTCAGCCCTTTTACGGGGACAACGACCACCGTGGCGGCATGCGGGTTTTCCAGAATATATTCGCGGATCAGCCCCTCAAAATAATCGGTGTCGATCTTTTCCTTCAAAATGCGGAACGTATCGTTTGCCTCGATGTGAATGAACGGTTTGTTCTCATCATAAAGCCAGCTGTCAAGCGCCTGCAGGCCGTACATCAGCCCCTTGGGATACGAGCCGAAGTCCGCCTCCTTGTATTTAAATTCAAAATTGCAAAGTGCTGCCTGCAAGGATTTTTTGTTTACTCCGTTTTGCACCAGATCCGTCAGAACATTTTTTACCGTATCCTCAAATTCCTGCCTTTGCTCGAGCCTTGCGCCCTTTGCAATGATGGAAAAGAAAGGCTGGCAGATGCCGTTCTCATAAACGCTATAGACATCGTTTCCGATGTTTTTGTCGATCAGCGCCTGTTTGAGCGGCGCTCCCGGTGCCGAGCACAGGGCATAATCCAGAATCTGGAATGCCACGTATTTCTCCTTGTCCAGGCTGTTTGAGACACTCGTATTGTATGAAAGATAGGTGCCTTCCTCTTCCTCTCCCTCCGTCACGGAGTACTCCTTTTGCACATAGACCGGCTTATCAAAAGGCTTTTGCGGCTCTATATGCGAATCGATCTCAAGATAATCATAGTCACTTAGATACGCCTCATCGATATATTGCAGTTTTTCCGCCATATCCATGTTGCCGTAGAGATAGATATAGCTGTTGGACGGATGATAATATCTGCCGTGGAATTCCAAAAATTCCTCATAGCTCAGCTGCGGGATATCGTCCGGATCACCTCCCGATTCGAAGGAATAGGTATTATCCGGATAGAGGGAATTGAAAACGGTCCGATCGAGAATATCATCCGGCGAGGAAAATGCTCCCTTCATCTCATTGTAGACGACCCCGTTATACCGGATCTCATCCTCCGGACTCTCGATGTGATAATGCCACCCCTCCTGCATAAAGATCTTCTTCTCTTTGTAGATGTTCGGATGAAAAACCGCATCCAGATAAACATCCATCAGGTTCGCAAAATCCTTGTCGTTACAGCTTGCCACCGGATAAACCGTTTTGTCCGGGTAAGTCATGGCATTCAAAAATGTGTTGAGCGATCCCTTCGCAAGTTCCACAAACGGATCTTTGAGCGGATACTTCTGCGAACCGCAGAGAACGGAATGTTCGAGAATATGCGCTACGCCGGTGCTGTTCTGCGGCGGCGTGCGAAAACCGATAAAAAACACCTTGTTCTCGTCGTCATTCTCCAAAAGCACGACTTTCGCCTTCGTTTTTTTATGGCGCATGATATATCCGACAGAGTTAAGATCCGCGATCTTACGCTTCTCCACCAATTCATATGCGCTGACTTTTTCTATATCCATCCTGTTATCCTCCACTTTGTTAAATTTTTCTGTTATGCTGAGAGTCCTACTGTCGGTGAGATCTAAACGCTCACGGACAGCAGTCTGAGTTTTTTGAAATGCACTTCCCTCACCAGGAAATTACGCGGCAAAACGTGAAGTTCCTCCGCCCGCAAAAATTCTTCGATTGTATACGATCTGCTCCGATATTCCGCTCCATGGCTTCCACTCTGCGTCTCATCAAAAACAACCTCGATGCAAGCCTTCAGTTGGGAATAGAGCAGATAACTGTCTGAGTCCTCATCAAGGCAGAGCAGATGATCCTCGACCACGGTATCGAGCGGCACCTCCCGCTTGATGACACGGCGGATCGTCCGTTTGAACTGCAAGGGCGTGTCATCCCAGTCCGCAAGTTCTTCGTAAGTTGCTCTTCCGCCAAAATAAATATTGGAAAAATCCTGTATGATATATTTAAAATCCTGCTGTGCAATCTCCATTGATCTTATCCTCATGCCTCTTCTTTGGAGCCTTCAATGCCTTTGATGTTTTGTCCGGCAACCGCCAGTATCTCACGGATCTCATCCTCAGACAGTTCCGTTTCCGCCGCAAGCTCCTCCGGCGTGACATCTCTTCTGAGATCTTCCGCAAGCTGCTCTGCCGCCTCGGCGATCCGGTTCACCTTTGTGACAAGTTCCTCATCTTTTTGTGAGAGTGCCAGTTCATCCGAGATGCTCTGTTCCATGGCATCCATGATCATCTTTGACAAAAAGCCCTCGATCTCGTCCGGTTTCTCGATACAGTCAAACATGTCCAATGCAGCCGCGACAGCCACATTGCCCTCCCCGATCAGATCCTCGATCAAAACGCCCTGACCGGCATAGAGCCTGCTGATCTCGACAACCCGCGGAAGAAAGATGTGAAGGAGCTTTTCTTTGGCATTTTTATCCCCGCCAAAGGCTTCCAGACAGATCCGCTCCCGCTCACGCTCCGTATACTCAGGCAGGTCTTTCAGTTCCCTCATATATTCATCGAGATAATTTTTCTCCTCGTCAAGCAGCACATCCTGCGCTGTGTTTTCCTCACCTACGGTAATCTTGCTGTTTTTCAGATAATCATAGATCAACTCCATCTTGGAGTCATTGAGTTCCATGCCCTCAAAGGCGTTTACAACCTGCTCCCGCGACACACTCATCCCCTGCTTTTTGGCGGTCGCGATCAGTGCCAGCAGCTGTTTGCGAAATATTTCTTCTGATTGATTTTCCATATTGCCATCCTTTCCCTTGCCGGCTTTCTTTTTTTGTTATTCCGTTTCCGTGGTCACATGCCGGTGTGTGTACAGATGTTCTTCACAATATTCATAGTTACCCTCGCATTTTGAGCAAAAACGGAAGGTGAGGTTCGGGCTGTCCACCTCCGTGCGCCCACAGATGGCGCATCTGTGTTTTGTGATGCTCGAGACCTTGTTGATCTCTCGTTTATACGCGTGTTGTCTTCGGATCTGTTTGGGTGTGCGAAATCCTCGTCTTGTCACAACAAAGAAGATGATGACATTCAAAATCGACGAAAGGATCGCAACAAACTGCGGCAGGAAAAGCGGGGTTCCAAAATACTGCAGACACTGGAATGCCATGAGCGCGAAGTAGATGGCACCGAGCACCTTCACCTTGATGGGCAGAAAGAACATGAGCAGCACACGCATTTCCGGAAATGTGATCGCAAACGCCAGAAACAGGGACATACAAATATTGTATGTGCTAAAGAGGCTTGCGATATACCCAAACCAGATCGCCAGAGCCGTCGACGACGCCGGGTTGGAAAAGCTGCTGTTCGTTCCCACGATTTCCACCACCAGTTGCGGATTGATCAAGGCATAGTAACCGAGCAGCAAGAAGGCTGCCACCGTGGTAAAGAGCATTCCCGAGATCAGGAACACATTGTATCGGAAAGTCCCCCAGACCGATTCCAATGACCTTCCGATCGAATAGTAAAAATAGAGTGTGATCAGCGTGAAAAAGCCAAAATCATAGGGCGGGATGACGATCCATGTCAGCAGTCTCCACACCTGTCCGTGCAGGATCGCATATGGGTCAAGCGTCAGATAATCCATAAAAGTCGGATTGACAAACTCCAGGATATATCCCGCCGCGTAACAGACGATCAGATACAATGTCAGATTCGGTAGCGCATACCTGCCAAGCTTCCGTTCCAGTTTATCCAGAAAATTCATAGCACACCTCTTACAATCATATTTATATAACATCAAATTATAGCATGCAGTGCCCACAAAGTAAACAAACGGCAGACAAACCAACAATTTTTTAGAAAGTTTTAAGAGTTTTTTCGGAAACTTGTATGTTGCACTTTGTAAATCCTTGTCGTATAATGTATGACGATGCGAACGGTTCAATTTACTTATAAATAAGTAAAAAGAACTTTTATTTTTGCTCATTTATAGCGGCAAAAACATGCACTACCAGAAGGGAACATCTGTATTATGATTCAAAATCCGATTACATATACTCTCGGGATCGACATCGGTTCAACAACTGTAAAAATCGCCATCTTAGACGATGCAAACCGGATCGTATTCTCCGATTACGAGAGACATTTTGCCAATATCCAGGGAACACTTCAGGACCTGTTTAAGAAAGCCTATGCTCAGCTTGGAGATGTTATGCTCAGCCCTGTCATCACAGGTTCAGGCGGTCTGGCACTGGCCGAGCATCTGCAGCTGCCTTTCGTGCAGGAAGTGGTCGCCGTTTCCACCGCACTGACCGACTACGCACCGCAGACCGATGTCGCCATCGAGCTCGGCGGAGAGGATGCCAAGATCATCTATTTTGAGGGTGGAAATGTAGAGCAGCGAATGAACGGTATCTGTGCAGGCGGAACCGGCTCTTTTATCGACCAGATGGCTTCCCTGCTCCAGACCGATGCATCCGGTCTTAATGAATACGCAAAGGGCTATCAATCCCTCTATACCATTGCGGCAAGGTGCGGCGTGTTCGCCAAATCCGACATCCAGCCACTCATCAACGACGGTGCGACAAAAGAGGATCTTGCCGCTTCCATCTTTCAGGCAGTGGTTAACCAGACGATCAGTGGTCTTGCGTGCGGCAAACCCATCCGCGGTCACATCGCGTTTCTGGGTGGTCCGCTCCATTTTTTATCCGAACTCAAAGAAGCTTTCATCCGCACGTTAAAACTCGATGACGACCATATCATCGCACCTGAACACTCGCATCTGTTTGCAGCAGTCGGATCTGCCCTGAATGCCAAT
>JAGBQU010000167.1 GCA_017632755.1 Lachnospiraceae bacterium | reverse complement strand
GATCGCCCGCGTCTTTTCCGGATCCAGAGTCAGCTAAGCGCCCTGCTCCGTCTGTTTGACGCTCGCCATGAGATCCTGCTCGGTCTTGGGATCCAGCGTCACAACGCTGGTCGTCTCGCCTGCCGGGAAGAATTTCGCACAGATTGCGCGCTTCAATCCCTGCCGCACATACTCCGTCAGGATATCCGTATCACGCGTCGTCGCTGCGTAATCGGCAAGCGTTTCAAAGATAGACAAAAGATCCCGGATGGAAATCCCTTCTCGTAACAGATTCTGCAAAACCTTCTGCACCTCGCCGAGTCCGAGAAGCTTCGGCACGAGTTCTTCCACAAGTGAGGGATTGCTCTCCTTGAGATTGTCCACAAGTGTAGCCACATCCTCTCTCGAGAGAAGTTCATCGATATGCCTGCGGATGATCTCAGTCAGGTGCGTTGCGATGATGGACGGCGGGTCGACAACCGTATATCCGACACTTTCCGCACGTTCTCTCTGTCCCTCCGTGATCCAGATCGCTGGAAGATGAAACGAAGGCTCAAAGGTGGGGATTCCGGTGATCTCCTCCTCCACATAGCCCGGATTCATCGCCATATAATGGTCAAAGAGGATCTCACCCTCACTGACCTGAATGCCTTTTATCTTGATAATATATTGATTGGGATTCAGCTGTATGTTATCGCGCAATCGAATGATCGGAACGACCGTACCGAGTTCCAATGCGATCTGTCTTCGGATCATAACCACACGGTCGAGCAGGTCTCCACCCTGATTGACATCAGCCAGAGGAATGATCCCGTATCCGAACTCAAGCTCGATGGGATCCACATGAAGAAGCGACGTGACATTCTCCGGTTGACGGATCTCCTCAGCCGCTGCTGTCTCTGCACTGTCGATCTGCCCTTCAACCGCAGCCGTCTCTATGGTCTGTTCCATCATCCTTCCCGTCACGATAAATGCCACTCCAAGCGTCACAAAGATGATCGGATTAAGCGGTGTGATCACTCCGAGAAGGGTGAGAGCCGAGCCAACCAGATATAATGCCTTGGGCATACCGAAAAGCTGCCGGATCAGCACACTTCCAAAATCCGCATCCTTGCTTCCCTTTGTCACCAGGATACCGGTGGAAAGCGAGATCAAGAGCGCAGGGATCTGACTTACCAGACCATCGCCGATCGTGAGGATCGTATATCGGTTGAGTGCCTGCGAAAAATCCATATTTCTACGGAGAACACCCATTGCAATGCCTCCGACCACATTGACAGCCGTGATGACAAGATCGGCCGCAGCATCTCCCTTGACATATTTCACAGCACCGTCCATGCTACCGAAAAAGCTCGATTCCTGCTGGATCTTATCCCTTCGATTCTTCGCTTCCTCGTCCGTGATCGCGCCGGTATTCAGATCCGCATCGATCGCCATCTGTTTCCCCGGCATTGCATCGAGTGTGAATCTGGCTGTCACCTCTGCCACACGCTCCGAGCCTTTGTTGATAACCATAAACTGAATGATAATGAGAATGGCAAAGACAATGACACCCATGATCAGATCACCGCCACCGACGAACTCGCCAAACACCGTGACGACATTCCCCGGGTCACCGGTCGTTAAGATCAGACGCGTCGAGGATACATTCAGACCGATCCGGAAGATGGTCGTAAAGAGCAGGATGGTAGGGAAAAAGGACATATCCAGTACTTCCAAAGAGAACATGGTACGAAAAAGGATCATAAAGGACAAACCGATATCAATGGCGAGCAGGATATCGAGCAGCCATTAAGGGATCGGAACGATCAGCATGACAAACGCCGCAAGAATATAGATTGCTACGCCGTGATCCGCTCTTTTCATT
>JAGBQU010000166.1 GCA_017632755.1 Lachnospiraceae bacterium | reverse complement strand
TTTCAGGGATCTCTATCAGGGACAGATCAAAGTCCGGATCCTCATACAAATCGTAAGCGGTCGTACCGTTTGTCGGTGCTGCGAGGGTTACGATCGCACGGATATTGTCCTGTCCGCCTTTAAAGAAGTCGGAGAGTTCAGAGGCATCCGTTGCGGACCGCTCCTGTTCGGAACCGTTTCTGAGTATTTCGGAAAAGATCCTGATCGTCGCTCCCCCGAAAGAATGTCCCAAAAGCACGATCCTGGATTGATCAAAGTCCGTGAGCAGCGGCTCCCCGGAATAGTCCCTTCCGAATCTTTCGTGGTTGCAGCGCGCACTGTGCTCCGCACCGTAGTCCACCCTCGTGCCTGTGAGCTGGGCATAGAGTTCACAAGCTCTGTCCCATGCACTTGTGGAAGGATTGACGGATGCCGCATAGCTCTCGTATCCCTCCCGGTTCAGATATTTTATGACGCTACCGCCTGTAAGCCCCCAGTAGGGGACAAATTTATCCAGTGTATCATAGCTGCCCCATCCGGATAGCCCGTGGACAAACACAAATTTGATATCCGACTTTGGCTCTTGCTTTCCACACCCTGACAGTACGAGAGAGAGTATGCATATAAGGGATATGGCAAAGTTACGGATCGAGCGCTGTCTGGCTTTTTTCATAAGTAAATTACCTCTTTCTTTCATAAACGTATAGGCATTTGCAATTCGTACAATCTGCACAATCAAAAATTTCTATCATCTGCTTTGTTCCCTTATATCAACACACTTAGCGAGTGCATAACCGGACATACGCCGCTCACTCACCCATATAGCGATCCAGGAACGCAAATATTTTATCAAAGTAAAGCTGCGGATCGAGGTAGATCGCCTGCCCGTGTCCGGCACCCTGTGCGACATACAGCTCTTTTTCCGTAGGACAGGCATCATATAACTCATAGACCATATCCGTATGTACAAAAGTGTCCTCCGAGCCATGTGTAAAAAAGATCGGCACCCGTGTCCTTTTTACCTGCTCGATCGCGGAAGCCTCCCGGAAGCTGTATCCCGCCCGCAACACGCCAAAGGCGCTTGCAGTGTTAAGCACCGGGAAGGTCGGTATATGGAACAAATATTTTATCTCGTCGGAAAAGATATCCCAGACCGATGTATAGCCGCAGTCGTCTACGATTGCCTTCACATTTTCGGGAAGATCTTCACCCGAGGTCATCATGACCGTCGCTCCTCCCATGGAAACACCATGCAAAACGATAACAGCATCCGGATCGCGCTCCAAAAGATAATCGATCCATTTTAGAATATCTTTTCGATCCAGCCATCCCATTCCGATATAATCTCCTTCGCTCTGACCATGAGCTCTCAGATCGGGAGTCAGAATATGGTATCCTTTCTCTGCATAGTAGGCCGCAAGTTGGCGCATATTGGTCCGGTTGCCTGTGTACCCATGCACAACGATCGCATAATTGTGGGTAGCATCTTTGTTTTCAAAATAATCTGCCTGCAGCGTAAGTCCATCCTCCGAAGTGAGACTCACCTGCTCCATCTCTGCCTGTTCCAACCATTTGTCGGCTTTCTCCAACACAAGCTTCGCATTTTCCTCCATCTGCCTTTGTGCATCGGTTTTGATGCTGGCCTTCGGCACGATGTCATAATTCACACTTTCTTTTCTGGCTATGGCAAAGGTTACCAGATAGTTGCCTACAAACAAGTCAACTGCCAGTAACAGGATAATCGCGATGCAGACTATGTATAGGATCTTTTTTCTCATCTTTTGTGCTCCTTTCATTGCGCAATATTATATTGCGCACAATTCATTTGATCTTACACTACCACTTTTTGTATCTTTTGACAAGTACCTTGATTTTTATTTTATATTTTTTACAGATCGAAGCCGATACTGCCAAACCTTGGTTGTCAGCAATTTCCCGTATATACATATCGCAATTGTTCCCTCGCCACCTCGGCCAGACGATAGATCTGCGCTACCTCCGTTGCACTTTTATCCGTCATATGAAATCTCGGAAAAAAGCGCGAAATATGCAGGGGAACGCGATCTCCCACAATGCGGCCACCCGCGTCATTTAAACCGGCTATAAAACCACACAATTCCCGCATTTCTTCTTCTGTGTCGTTCTCATCCGGGACGATCAGCGTTGTGATCTCCACATGGCAAAACCGCACCGACTGTGTGATAAAATCCATCACCTGCCTGCGGCTGCCTTTTAAAACCTCGCTGTAATACCGTTCGGTAAATCCCTTCAGATCGATATTCATCGCATCCATATATGGCGCGATTTCCTCGAGTACCTCCGGCTTTGCCGTTCCGTTTGTGACAAGTACATTTTTCATCCCCACTTCGTGCACAAGTCTTGCCGTATCCCTCACAAATTCATAACCAATCAGCGGCTCGTTATAGGTAAATGCCAAACCGATATTTCCCTTGTCCCGATAAAAAGCGGCCGTCTGTGCCAGTTCCTGCGGTGTCATGAATTCCGCGTCGTCCGCAAACTTATCCGCCTGCTCCGACCAGGATATCTCGTAATTCTGACAAAAGGGACATCGCAGATTGCAGCCATAGCTCCCGACAGAGAGGATCCTGCTTCCGGGAAAAAAACGCCGCAAGGGTTTTTTTTCTATGGGATCCAGCGCCAGAGAAGTGATCCTGCCGTAATTTCGGGCGCACACTTTCCCTCCTGCGCAGATCCGGCCGCCGCAAAATCCGACCTGACCTTCCTTTAACTCACACTGCCTGAAACATACATTACACTTTGCCATAAGGCCTCGAACATCTTCATCCATAAGCCGTCACCATTTCCGCTCTTCTCATATCGCCGAGTTTTTCTGCCATCGTCCACTCAGATAGTATGTCCAACTGATCATAAAACCCATACCAAATCCGAACAGACCATTCCACCAGATGATGGAATATCCAAACAACGGACTATGACGGAACAGATACGTTATAAGCACTCTCGTTCCCAGTGCCCCTGTCGCAACGATCGTCGGCACTCCGCTGTGGTTCGCACCCTGAAAAACGCCAAAAAGCGGGATATACATCGCCAGAATGATATTGATAAGCGCCACGGTTCTGAGATGAGAGAGACAGTAGCCTGCCGCCTGCTCACTCAACGCAAACAGGGTGATGATCTCTCCCGCAAACAACCAGACAATGCCTGAGATACAGAGCGTCATAAGCAGCGAGATAAGAAGCGTCTGCCGCACTCCGATCTTTACACGCTCTTTTTTTCCCGCGCCGATATTCTGACCGGTATAGGTAGCGAGCGTTGTCTGGAACGCGTTGCAAGGAAGATTCAGATACATCTCAATCCTCTGTCCCACTGTGAAGGAGGCGGTCATGGCCTGTCCGAACCCATTCACGGCACGCTGGATAAAGGTCAGACCAAAGGAGACAATGATCAGCTGGAGCGCGATCGGGAAGCCTACCAGCACGGTCTTTCGGGCATGGTCTGCGTACCACTTATACTCGCAAAGCCTAAACCGGAAGATCGGATACTTCTTGGTCATATACAGATATGCTGCCACAAAGGACGCAGCCTGTGCAATGTCGGTCGCGA
>JAGBQU010000165.1 GCA_017632755.1 Lachnospiraceae bacterium | reverse complement strand
TTGCTGTTGAATGTTTTGGTATCGTAGGTATGGCAAGTGTAAATGTGAAAGATGGTCTTGTGAAGCTTTTAAAAAAGGACTCCCTCTCAACCGGAGTCTCTGTTACGGTCGATAATGCAAAACTGACGATTGATTTTCACCTGATCGTTGCATACGGGGTTAATATTCTGACTGTTTCGGAGAATCTGGTGAGCAATGTAAAGTATAAGGTTGAGGAATTTACAGGGCTTTCCGTTGAAAAAGTGAACATCTTTGTCGAAGGTGTTCGAGTGATCGATTAAGGAGGAAAGACTGGTGGCAGTAAAGACAATGGATGCTAAGACACTTTCAGTCATGTTCTTAGCCGGTGCAAAAAATCTGGAAGCAAACAAGGAATATATCAATGAGTTAAATGTTTTTCCCGTTCCGGACGGTGATACGGGAACCAATATGTGTATGACGATCATGTCTGCGGCTAAGGAAGTGCGCGCACTTGAGGATGGTTTTGATTTTAAAACGCTTACAAAGGCGATTTCTTCCGGTTCCCTCAGGGGTGCAAGAGGTAACTCGGGCGTTATCCTTTCCCAGCTGTTCCGTGGCTTTTGCAAGGTGGTCGGTGAGACCGATGCTGTGGACTGCAGAGTGCTCGCTTTTGCGTTTGAAAAGGCAGTTGAGAGTGCATATAAGGCAGTCATGAAGCCAAAGGAAGGTACGATCTTGACCGTTGCCAAGGGCGTAGCGCAAAAGGCGATGGAACTCAAAGATGAGGAGGATCTGGATCTGTTCACCGAAAAAGTGATCGCTCATGCGGAGGTTGTTCTGGCGCAGACGCCGGATCTGTTGCCTGTTTTAAAACAGGCAGGCGTTGTAGACAGCGGCGGACAGGGTCTTGTTACGGTATTAAAGGGCGCGCAGAAAGCATTCAGAGGGGAAGAACTGGATCTGACCTTTACAGAGCCTTCCGCTTCCGCTGTAAAAGTAAATGTGGACAGCAGCGCGGCAGATACTGCAGATATCAAATTCGGTTATTGTACGGAGTTTATCATCCTCTTAAATAAAGCCTTTACATCAAAGATGGAGAAGAAATTCAAGGAATTTTTAGAGTCCATCGGTGATTCGCTCGTACTGGTTGCAGATGACGAGATCGTAAAGGTTCATGTGCATACGAACGATCCGGGACTCGCCATTCAAAGGGCGCTTACTTTCGGACAGTTGTCCAACATGAAGATCGATAATATGCGCATAGAGCATCAGGAAAAACTCTTTAAGGAAGCACAGAAAAATCAGACAGGCGGCGCAGCTGCACGGTTGGATTCCGAGAAGAGCACGGAAGACGTGATTTTGGAGGAACCCAAGGAAGTCGGCTTTTTGGCTGTTTCCGTTGGAGAAGGTCTGGCAGAGATCTTCCGCTCTGTCGGCGTCGATCAGATCATAGAGGGCGGACAGACAATGAACCCGAGTACGGAGGACATTCTTAGTGCCATTGCGAAAGTGAATGCCAAAAACGTGTTTGTTTTCCCGAATAACAAAAATATCATTCTCGCAGCGAACCAGGCAAAGGCACTGACGGAGGATAAGAATGTGATCGTGATCCCCTCAAAGACGGTTCCGCAGGGAATCACCGCGATCCTCAACTACGTTCCGGATCTGAGTCTTGAGGAAATCGAGAGAAACATGAATGAGGATATCCTGAGCGTGCGTACCGGACAGGTCACATATGCTGTCCGCGACACGGAGATAGATGATAAGATCATCAAGCAGGATGATATCATGGGAATCGGAGATAAGGGAATCCTTGCCGTCGGAAAGGATATTCTCGAGACAACCGTTGAGATGGTGGATGAGATGATCGGGGATGATGAGATGGAACTGATCAGTATCTACTATGGAAGTGATGTTTCACCCGAGGACGCAGAGATTCTCAAGGAAAGGATTGAACAGTCCTACTCGGATTGTGATGTGGAACTGGAATATGGCGGACAGCCGATTTACTATTATGTGATTTCTGCGGAATAAAAATGTTTTGCAGTGCATATTTTACCAGATAGAAGGGAAAAAGAGAGGTTCTGCCGGATTATACCGACAGAACCTTTGTCCGTATTGTCTGAAACCTTTTTGGGGGCAGGCAAACACCCTGAGATGATCATGCGTCAGCCTTGATACAGGCAGGAGGGAGGAGTCGCCGGGATGCAGCTTTTGGATGAAGTTACGACGTTAAAAGGGATCGGAGAAAAGAATGCGAAGCTTTTGGACAAATTGCAGATCCGCACGATCGACGATCTGATCCATCATCTGCCGAGAGATTATGAGGTCTTTTCGGATGCCCTGCCGGCCGGCAGTGTGAGCGAAAATGAAAAGAATGCAATGATCGGGATGGTGCTTACGACCCCGGAACTTCTGCGGCTTAAGCGCCTTTCTATGCTACGGTTTTATGCCGGCGATCCGGATAACCGCATTCGCATCACGATCTTTAATATGCCATATATGTCCAAGGCGATCAAAAAGGGCGCATCCTATGTCTTTGTCGGAAATGTCTATCGCAAGGGGGACAGTCTCTGTATGGATCAGCCCACGATCCACAAACCGGAATTGTATGCCGAAAAGCTTAAGCAGCTGCAACCGGTGTATGCAAAGACAAAAGGGATCTCCAACGATGCGCTCACAAAATATATACGCAGATCTTTAAAGGAATTGCAGGAACCGCCGGAGATCCTGCCCGAGGAGACAGTAAAGAAGCTTGGATTTTCCTCGCATCTGGAGGCACTTCGCATCATCCATATGCCAAAGGACAAAGAGCAGCTCCTGCTCGCCAAAAAGAGGCTGGCTTATGAGGAGTTTTTCTATTTCCTTCTTTCGATGAATCTCTTAAAAGAGCAGCTCTCCATGGAGAAAAACACGAATCCGATGATGGAGGTGGCAGATACCAAAAGGCTGATCGAACAGCTTCCGTATCGGCTGACGGATTCCCAGAAAAAGGTCTTTGATGAGATCGCACAGCAAATGTGCACCGAAGGCGTGACGGTCAATCGGCTGATCCAGGGGGATGTGGGCTCCGGCAAGACGATCGTGGCTGTTTTGTGCCTGTTGCTTTGTATCGCAAACGGATATCAGGGTGCTTTTATGGCACCGACCGAAGTGCTTGCCGTGCAACATTTTGAGGAGATCATGGCCATGACAAAACGCTATGAACTTCCGTTTCGTCCGGTTTTGCTCACCGGTTCGGTACCTGCCGGGCAAAAAAGAATGAACAAAGAGGGAATCGAAGAGGGCAGATATAATCTGATCATCGGTACACATGCCCTTTTGGAGGACAATGTGACCTTCCAAAACCTTGCGCTCGTCGTCACGGACGAACAGCATCGCTTCGGAGTCGCACAGAGAGAAAAACTCACCGGAAAAGGAAAGAGTGTGCATACGATCGTCATGAGTGCCACGCCGATCCCGCGTTCTTTGGCGATCGTGCTCTATGGAAATCTGGCGGTCTCGACCATCTCCGAGCTCCCGGGAGGAAGACTCCCGATCAAGAATTGTGTTGTCGGCACCGGATATCGGGAAACGGCACACAGATTTATTCTGGAGCAGGTAAAAAAAGGTCACCAGGCTTATGTGATCTGTCCCATGGTGGAGAGCGGGATCATGGAGGACCTGGAGAACGTTAAGGATTACAGTGAACTTTTGGAGGAAAAATACGGGGATCAGGTGCGCGTGGCGCATTTGCACGGCAAAATGCGTCCGAAGGAAAAAAACGACATCATGGACCGCTTCGCAAGTGGCCTGGTCGATGTACTGGTTTCCACCACTGTGATCGAGGTCGGCATCAATGTGCCGAATGCGACGGTCATGATGGTGGAAAATGCGGATCGTTTCGGACTTGCGGCCCTGCACCAGATCAGAGGACGCGTGGGACGGGGCAAGGATCAGTCCTATTGTATTTTTGTGGATACGAAGGGGAGCGAGGCATCCAAAAAGCGGCTGGACATCCTGAATCATTCCAATGATGGTTTTTACGTTGCAAATGAGGACCTGAAGCTGCGAGGTCCCGGCGATATGCTGGGAGTTATGCAGAGTGGGGAGTTCTCTTTCCGCTTTGCGGATATCTATGACGATTCTGCGATGTTGATGCAGGCTTCGGGTGATGTCAAAGCGCTTCTGGCAGAGGACAGGCTGTTGGAAAAGCAGGAGCATGAGATCATCAAACGGAATCTGGAGATCCTTTCTTCACGTGACTATCGAAAAGTTTTATAAGAAAAGAATAACATGTCTTTTTCTTTCTTTTTACGTGAGGGTTATGCTATAATAGTCAAGGATTTCACCGCAAGTGATCCACACAGAGGAGAAATGCGTGTTTTTTGGACGAAAGTAGTGGAATTGCGGTGGCGAATGATAGAAGATAAATGGATGGTGACATCCGAAAAGATATATTGGGAGGTATGTATGGCGGATAATGCGGTATATGACGCGTCGAATATCACGGTGCTGGAGGGACTCGAGGCAGTCCGTGTCAGACCGGGAATGTATATCGGAAGCGTCTCGACAAAGGGATTAAACCATTTGATCTATGAGATCGTAGATAATTCTGTGGATGAGCATCTCGCAGGGCATTGTTCCTTGATCAGAGTGATCCTGGAGGGAGACGGCTCTGCAACGATCTCGGACAATGGACGAGGCATTCCCGTGGAAATGCATGAACAAGGGATCAGAGCGGAACGACTGGTATTTACGACGCTCCATGCCGGAGGTAAGTTTGACAACACGGCATACAAGACAAGCGGCGGACTGCATGGTGTGGGTTCCTCGGTCGTAAATGCGCTCTCCACGTCATTGACCGTCAGAGTCAAGAAAAACGGGTTTATCTATGAGGACAGCTATGAGCGCGGAGTCCCGACAACAGAGCTGATAGACGGACTTTTACCGGTGGTCGGAAAGACCAGGGAGACCGGTACGACGATCAATTTTCTCCCGGATGATACGATTTTTGAAAAAACACGGTTTAAGTCTTCCGAGATCAAGAGTCGTCTGCATGAGACGGCTTATCTCAATCCGGAGCTGACGATCGAATTTGAGGATCGCAGAGGAGATGAGATCAAGAAGGAAACCTTTCATGAACCGGATGGCATCATCGGTTTTATCAAGGATCTGAACAAATCTCAGGAGACAGTTCACGATGTCATATATTTTAAAGGAGAATCGGAGGGTGTGGAAGTTGAGGTGGCATTCCAGTATGTCAACGAGTTCCACGAGATCGTGCTCGGATTTTGTAATAATATCTATAATGCGGAGGGCGGCACACATCTGACAGGATTTAAGACGATGTTTACGACCGTTATCAACAATTACGCAAGGCAGCTTGGCATCTTAAAGGATAAGGATGCCAATTTTACGGGACCGGACGTCAGAAACGGAATGACGGCCGTTATTTCCGTCAAGCACCCGGATCCGCGTTTTGAAGGGCAGACCAAGACAAAGCTGGACAACCAGGATGCGGCAAAGGCAGTCAGCAAGGTCACCGGAGATGAGATCGTCCGTTTCTTTGACCGCAATCTGGAGATCCTCAAATCCGTGATCGGTTGCGCGGAGAAGGCTGCAAAGATACGAAAATCCGAGGAAAAGGCCAGAACCAATCTCTTATCAAAGCCCAAATACTCTTTTGACTCAAACGGCAAGCTGGCAAACTGTGTCTCGAAGGATGCCTCTAAGTGCGAGATCTTTATCGTCGAGGGTGATTCGGCGGGCGGAAGTGCCAAAACCGCGCGCAACCGCATGTATCAGGCGATCCTTCCGATCCGCGGAAAGATCTTGAATGTGGAGAAGGCCAGCATTGACAAAGTGCTTGCAAATGCGGAGATCAAGACGATGATCAATGCCTTTGGATGTGGCTTTTCAGAAGGGTTTGGCAACGACTTTGACATCAGTAAACTGAGATACGACAAGATCATCATCATGGCAGATGCCGATGTGGACGGTGCGCATATCAGCACACTGCTTTTGACCCTGTTTTACCGCTTTATGCCGGAGCTGATCCAGGAGGGGCATGTGTATATCGCTATGCCGCCGCTCTATAAGGCAATGCCTGCCAAGGGCAAAGAAGAGTATCTGTACGATGACAAGGCGCTTGAGAGATACCGCAGGACACATAAGGGTGCTTTTACCCTGCAAAGATATAAGGGTCTGGGAGAAATGGATGCGACGCAGCTGTGGGAGACCACACTCAATCCCGAGACAAGGGTGTTAAAGCAGGTGGAGATCGAGGACAGCCGTCTGGCATCGCAGGTCACGGAGATGCTCATGGGCACGGATGTCCCGCCTCGCAAGGCGTTTATCTACGAACGCGCTCGCGAAGCAGAATTAGACGTATAGGAGGAAGCAGGCGATGGATGAAAGGATCATCAAAACCGAATATTCGGATATTATGGAAAAATCATACATCGATTACGCCATGAGCGTTATCATCGCAAGAGCGCTTCCGGACGTACGCGATGGTCTAAAGCCGGTGCAAAGAAGAACGCTTTATGACATGCATGAGCTTGGTATCCGCTATGACAGACCTTATCGAAAGAGTGCGCGTATCGTGGGTGATACGATGGGTAAATACCATCCCCACGGCGACAGTTCCATCTATGAGGCACTTGTCGTTATGACACAGGATTCTAAGAAGGGTCTGCCGCTGATCGACGGACACGGCAACTTCGGCTCGATCGAAGGGGACGGCGCGGCAGCGATGCGATATACGGAGGCAAGGCTGGAGAAGGTGACACAGGAGGCATTCCTGGCCGATCTGGACAAGGATGTGGTCGATTTTCAGCCGAACTTTGATGAGACAGAGAAGGAACCTGTGGTTCTTCCCGTGAAATTCCCGAATCTCCTGGTAAACGGCGCGGAGGGAATCGCGGTCGGCATGGCAACGAGCATACCTCCCCATAATCTCGGAGAGGTGATCGATGCAACCAAGGCATATATGAAGGATCCGGACATCTCCACAAGGGAATTGATGCGATATATCAAGGGACCGGATTTCCCTACGGGCGGGGTGGTCTGCAACAAGGAAGAACTTCTCGCGATCTATGAATCGGGAAGCGGTAAGATCAAGATCAGGGGAAAAGTGGAGATCGAGAAGGGAAAGGGCGGCAAATGCAATGTCGTTATCTCCGAGATCCCCTATACCATGATCGGAGCCAATATTGCCAAATTCCTTCTGGATGTCGCAAATCTTCAGGAGAGCAAAAAGACGACGGATATCGTGGATATTTCCAACCAGTCCTCCAAGGAGGGGATCCGTATCATCATTGAGCTGAAAAAAGATGCGGATGCGGATAATTTCATAAATATGCTCTATAAAAAGACAAGGCTGGAGGATACCTTTGGCGTGAACATGCTCGCCGTGGCCGGCGGAAGACCGGAGACGATGGGGCTTAAGGCGATTCTTAAAAACTGCGTGGATTTTCAGTTTGAGGTGGCCACCAGAAAGTATCAGACGCTACTCGATAAGGAGCTTGCCAGAAAGGAGATCCAGGAGGGGTTGATCAAGGCCTGCAATGTGATCGATCTGATCATCGAGATCCTGAGAGGTTCGCGTGACAGAGCGATGGCAAAGGCTTGTCTGGTAAACGGTGAGACGGACGGCATTAAGTTTAAATCCAAGGGCTCTGCGATCATGGCTGCCCAGCTTCGTTTCAGTGAGAATCAGGCAAATGCGATATTGGAGATGCGCCTGTATAAATTGATCGGTCTTGAGATCGAAGCCCTGATCAAGGAGCATGAGGAGACGATGGCAAATATTTACCGCTATGAGGACATTCTGGCCAGACGGGATTCCATGGCACAGGTGATCATGAATGAACTCGATGCCATCAAAAAGGAATTCGGATGCAAACGTCGCACCGTGATAGACAATGTGGCCGAGGCGGTCTTTGAGGAAAAGAAACAGGAGGAGATGGAGATCTATTGCCTGATCGATCAGTTCGGATATGTTAAGACGATCGATACGCAGACCTTTGAGCGCAATAAGGATGCAGCGCTCCTGGAGAACAGATTTGTATTCCCGCTCAAAAATACGGGAAAGATCTGTCTGTTTACGGATGCCGGACAACTCCACACGATCAAGGCATCGGAAATGCCTTTTGGTAAATTCCGTGACAAAGGAGTTCCGGTGGATAATATCAGTAACTATGATTCGGCAAAGGAGAGGATCGTGTTTGCGACCAGCCAGACGAGTCTCAATCTCTACCGTATCATCTTTGCAACCAGACAGTCCATGCTTAAGATCGTGGACGGCGGTGAGTTTGATGTGGCAAAGAAGACCGTGGCGGCTACCAAGCTCTTAGACGACGATCAGGTTGTCAGCGTGGCTGTCTATGACGAGCAAAAGAATATGATCCTGCAGACGAGGGATGGCCTCTTTTTGCGCTTCGCGATCGATGAGATCCCGGAGAAAAAGAAGGGGGCTGTCGGTGTGAGAGGAATGAAACTCTCTGCGGGTGACGAGGTCGAGAATGTGTATTTCACAAAGAATACGGATGATTTGACCATCGAATATAAGGGCAAGATGATCGAGCTGAATAAATTAAAGCTCGGAAAACGAGATACGAAAGGTGTGAAAGTACGGGTGTAAAAACCCGTACCGGAAAATAAAGGAGGTTGCCATGAGAGTGATTGCAGGGAGCGCCAGAAGCTTAAGGCTGGTGACACCGGATGGGACGGATACCAGACCGACGACGGACCGGATCAAGGAAACACTGTTTAA
>JAGBQU010000016.1 GCA_017632755.1 Lachnospiraceae bacterium | reverse complement strand
ATAGATAAAAAGGTTCGGGAGATCATCGAAACGGTTGGGCTGGAAGAACATATCTATAAGAAGCCCAGACAGCTCTCCGGAGGACAGCAGCAGCGCGTGGCAATCGCGCGAACGCTGGTCCTGAATCCGGACATCATCCTTTTTGATGAGCCAATGTCTGCGCTGGATGCCGAGATCAAGGTCGTTTTGCGTCAGCAACTCAAGGAGATACAGAAGAAGCTGAAGATTACGATGGTCTATGTTACTCACGATCAGGAAGAAGCATTTGCGTTATCTGATCGAATCATGGTTTTGAATGATCTGCATATCGCACAGCTGGATACGCCTCATAACCTCTACCACAACCCGGCTGACCCGTTTGTCAGGCGTTTTGTGGTAGACCACCTGAATTTGAAGGTGAAAAGCATCGAGGACAGTATTGGGATCGCAGAGGACAAAAAGGGATGAAAACACAGATATCCCGTTTTGGCAGGGGCGTCAAGCATGAATACCTGCGTGTGATCTCCATTGGCTGTATTCTGCTTTTTGCTATCCTGCCGCTGCTGACTCTGGCTTTCAATGTCACAGAAAAAGACTGGGCTTTTATACTGAAAGACAGAAAATTCTGGGAAGCAATAAAGAATTCTCTGATATACACAGGCGCAGCTGCCGGGATAAGTCTCGTTTTGGCACTTGCAGCAGCATATTTGCTGGAGACATCCAGCTTGCGCAGGAAGAATATCTATGTGATCCTGCTGACGCTCGGTATGTTGGTTCCTACCATTTCCGTAGGTCTCGGGCTTCGAATCTTGTTCGGTACAAACGGATTCCTGGATCTGCTGTTTGGTGTCGAGATCGAAGTACGTGGTTTTGCAGGTCTCATCATGGGCTCCGTGATGACCTCCTTTCCTGCGACGTTCCTGATCCTTTATGATGCTCTGCACTATGAGGACAAGGGACCGTATGATGCTGCGAATATCATGGGAATCAGGCGGCTCAGCACTTTCTTTCGGCTTACGATACCATACCTGCGTATTGCTATGATTTCGGCCTTCTTTGCCTGCTTTACGCTGATCTTTTCCGACTACGGCATGCCGATGGAGATTGCGGGCAAGGTGAAGACTCTGCCGATGTATCTCTATGACCAGTTTATGTCCTCGTTCCAGTACGGGAGAGGTTCAATAGCCGGTTTTGTGCTGCTGGTTCCGTCGATCATCTCGTTTGTATTTGATCTGATCTTTAAGGATCAGAGCAGTGATAAACAGAGCAGACTGATTGTGGCGGAGAAGAGCTTTAACAGCGCAGCCGCTGTAGTCATCGTCATACTATGTGTGGTTCTTTTCACTCCGCAGCTTGCCTTCATCAGTCTCTCCTTCACGAAAGCATTCCCGAATGATCTCAGCTTTACCTTTGATCACATCGCGAACATATTCAGCAATACACACGGTGTCGGCCTGACCGCCTATATCTTCAATTCGCTGGAATTAGCATCGCTGACAGCTTTGATCGGCACGTGCTTTGCCTATACGCTGGGATACTTCTCAGTCCGCAAAGCCGGACGTCTTGCCAAAGCGGTAGATCTGCTTGCATTAAGTACCATAGCCATTCCCGGTCTGGTGTTGGGAATCGGTTTTATCTTCCTGTTTAAGGGAACAAATGGAACTTTTTACGGAACGATCTGGATCCTGATTGTGGTCAATATTTTCCACTTCCTCGGATCGCCCTATTTGCTTGCCAAGAACTGTCTGAGCAAGATTAACAGTGAGTACGAAGTGATTGGCGAGACGCTGGGGATAAGCAAGAGCAAAATTATAAGCCGGGTTTTGATCCCGTCCTCGGTATCCACACTGTTAGAGATGTTCTCATATTT
>JAGBQU010000164.1 GCA_017632755.1 Lachnospiraceae bacterium | reverse complement strand
TTCTGGTCTTTGTCACCTGATACCAGATCAGATTCCAGATGAGTAAAAAGAACATCTCGACAAGATTGATCTTTCTTCGAAGAGACAGATACATCAGTGTCAAAAACAGGCTGATATGGCTTCCGTAGGTGCAGAAGGTATAGCCGAGACTGTACCTAAGCCTTACCACTTCGTCCCAGAGCTCGTTGGGAATGATCCCGATAAGCGAGCAAGTCACCGTCGCAGCCATAACTCCCAGCTGAACGATCATCGTGGCTTTCAGGATATCCCGATAATCGATATTCCGGGCACTGATCACAAAACAGACCGGGATCCAGATTCCCGGTGCATTCGCCCGGATCGAGACATAATACAGGACTGCTGCCATGACCACACCCGCAATTCCTCTCCGGTCATACGTATCATCCACCACAAATTTGAGCAAAAGAAGTAAACGCGCCACATTGCCGACCTGCTCATTGATGTTGGAAAAGGCGAACATTTCCTTAAAATAGGTCAGCTTGATGGCAGCAAAGGACAGCCACAGAACATATGCGGCAAAAAACAGGAATTCACTTCTGGTAAATCGTTTGTTCATAGCCAGTCCTTTCCGTCAAATCCGGTACTCACTGTACTCCCCAAGATCCACCCAGACGATGCTGTGGCTCATCCTTCTCTCACTGACCGGTATCATCTGAATATAGTCATCGTACAGATAGGTCAGGTACTTGTCATACTCTCTTGGCACCGGCAGGGAATATCCCTCAAAATCCACATAGACAGCCTCATCCAGCCATTCTTTCGGAAAAGAGCCGCGCCTTAGGTTCCGTCCCATGCCGTCATAGAGATATTTTGCATGTTTCCTGTGCGCAAAAAAGGTGATCGTTTTTTCCTGCAGCCACTCAAGGAATTTCATGGGCATGTGCCGTTTCGCAAAATTCCCCACTGCCACTGCCGCTCTCGGAAAGCCTTCTGTATCGATTGGCGTGTTGCCCCACTTGTGAAAGACCATGGATCGTGTTGCCAGAGTCGCCACGAGATGAAGCCGTTTTCCGAGCTTACTGTCAGCGGTCTGATCATGACAGACCACATCGAGGAAAATACCGTTGTGCATGGTGGGAAACTGTCCGGTAAACTTTGTGGCAAAAAGTGTATTATCTATTCTTATCTTGGTAAAGACATTGTGATTTCCCTTTTCGGTGTGCGGCGTCTGCACCCGCATGTTCGGTGGCAGCTCTGCATCTACCACACGCAGGAATTTATTGTAATCCTCCCGCAGCATCATGACATCCGCGTCATCATCCCATGGTATGAAGCCATGATGGCGGATCGCTCCGAGCAGGGTTCCTCCTGCAAGAAAATATTTGATGTCATGTTTTTTGCAGATGCGGTCGATCTCGAGCAGATACGCCAGCAAAAGATCATGGATCTGCTGCAATTTCCCCTGATAGGAGCCGTCAAATACAAAAATATCCCGGGAGTCCTCCCGCTGCATGATCCTGCTCTTAACCAGCATGATCAGAGCATCCTCCACGCTCACTTTGGGCTCGAAGCCAAAGATCTGCGCCTTCTCACAATTTAAGGAGACACCATATGCCGGATCCTCCGGTTGATAGTGCAGTTGTATTCTGGTCAACGCAGGAAAATTCTGATACAGGCACTCTGTCAAAGCGCCCGTGGTCACATTGGAATCCCGTCCCGCCACATGATAGACCGTGTTCGTGCCCAGACGCAGCATGCAGTAAAAGATCATGCGGATGATATCGTTGACATGGACAAAGGAGTACTTGCTGCTGCTGCGCACAAGCTCCATCTCGCGGCCCTCACTGACTGCCTCCGCAAGTTGATACAACAGATTATGGTCAAAATCAATGCCAACACCTGCTGCCATTGCCGTCCGGATGATCTGATATTCATATCCATACTGCTTCGCATAGACAGCCACAAGGCTCTCGAGTGTGATGAGCAGCTGCTCACCGCCTCGGGTCTGTTCAAACTCCGACGCCAGACAATCCTTTGGCAATCTGCCAAACACGCGGTAATCCGAGAGAAGGATCACTCTTCTTGCGCTCTGAAGGATCCTCTCATACGCCTCCACCGTCTTTGCAAAAAAGAGGGGGCTTTGCTCCACCTTCCGATTGCACAGTCCGGTAAGGATCACATAATCCGCACGGGATACATCTTCCGCCGTACCTATGCGAAAATCCTCGCGCGCCTTAAGGAGCCGGGCGAATGTCCTCTCAGTGTCGTTCCCCCCGTCATCCATCGGGACAAAAACAGTCTGCAGCCCGAGATCCTTTTCGTCATTCAAAATAAGCAGAGCATACAGGATCGCTTTACAAAAGGCAGGATCGCTCCCTCCTGCCACGACAAAGCTCCTGCCTTTTAAACCGCCAAGCTGCAGCATCTCATCCCGGAGCGCAGCCTGCGCATAATCCAATTCAAATTCATTCAGAAACTCTCTCAGTCTCATCGATTCTGTTCCCCTACAATCGTAACCGCCCTGCGGATCCCCTCTTTCAGATCGATCTGTGCCCGAAAGCCCAGTGCATCAATTCTTTCATGATCCAATATCTCAGGCGTAGCACTAAAATAGGACGGATTTGGCAAACCCTCGTCCTTCTTATTTACAAAAGACAAGGTAAGTCCTTTCTCTGGAAATACCTCGACTGCGGTCTTCGCAAAATCACGTATCGTGACATTGGAGTGGTCAGCCGCAATGTTGTACGGTGTGGCATCTTCGCCTTTTAAGAGGATCAAAAGCAGAGCCGCAGCAGTGTCAGCCACATAGCAAAAGCTGCGATATGCTGCGCCGTTGCTCTTTAGCAAAATGCTCTCTCCCCGCACAATGTTAGCAATGAACTGTGCCCACACACGGTCATCATCAAGTCTGGCCGGTCCGTAGATATAACTCGGTCTGGCGATCTTAACATGCATGTCATATTGCTTATGATAGGATGCAGCCAACGTCTCTGCCGCTCTCTTTCCCTGCGCATAACAGTTCTTATATGAGGTGTGATCCAGATAGCCCACCAGCTCCTCCCTCAGTGTCTTGGAGCCATCGTGCACCTGCCCATACACCTTGAGGCTGGATACCAAAAGCGTGACTTTGCTTTCACTGGCTCTTGCATATTCAAATGCCTTGACGGTTCCCGTCAGATTGGCATTGATGGTCCCCACCGGATCATTTTCAAAATGCCACGCACTCGCCTGAGAAGCCGCATGGATCACATAGTCTGCCTTCTCCTTCACTGCAAAATCCTCGCAGACATCCTGCTCATAGAGTAAAAGATCCTCCCGCTCCAAAAGCTGTCCGTATTTTGCTTTTGCACGCTCCATGCTGCGCACGATGCCAAGTGCCTTGATATCGAGTTGCATCTCATCGTTTGCAAGCAAGAACGCGAGCATCAGATAGTAACT
>JAGBQU010000163.1 GCA_017632755.1 Lachnospiraceae bacterium | reverse complement strand
GCGGAATCACGATACAGCCTTCCTGTCCGACCGTCGTCGTGTTGGGGAAATCTGTCACATACCTGCGTACCTTTCCGGACTTGATGCCCTCTAAAACTGCCTCTTCGTCTGCCAGAAGATCCCTTGCGAAATTCAAAAGGATTACGCCGTCCTTCATCTTGTCGATGGCTTCCTTATTGATAGTTCCCTTTGTGCTTTCCAGAAGCGGAACATGGATCGTAATGTAATCACAATTCTCGTAGATCTCATCCACATTGTGTACATGCTTGACATCACGGCTCAGATTCCATGCAGCATCAACAGAGAGATACGGATCATAGCCATATACTTCCATTCCGAAGTGCTTTGCGGTATTTGCCACTCTCACACCGATGGCGCCGAGACCGATGATACCAAGTTTCTTTCCCTGCAGCTCTGTGCCGGCATATTTCTTCTTTTCCTTCTCAGTGGCCTTTGCGACATCGGCATTTACGACTTGTCCCTTTGCCCACTCAATTCCGCCCACAACATCGCGGGCTGCCAGAAGCATTCCTGCAATCACAAGCTCTTTAACGCCGTTTGCATTCGCACCCGGTGTATTGAATACCACAATTCCCTTTTCCGCACATTTATCAAGCGGAATGTTGTTGACTCCGGCACCGGCTCTCGCTACGGCAAGAAGGTTGTCGGAGAGTTCCATGTCATGCATTGCGGCGCTGCGCACCAGAATTCCCTCTGCCTCGCCTACATTCTCTGTCTGTGCAAAATTTTCCGTAAATCCGCCCAGACCGACCTCGGCAATCGGATTTAAGCAATAATACTTGAACATTTTGTCTCCTCTTTTCTATATTATAATGATATTTCCTTTATGCATTCTTCTTTTCGAATTCTCTCATGAATGCAACAAGCTTTTCAACACCCTCGATCGGCATTGCGTTGTAAATGCTGGCACGCATACCGCCGACGGATCTGTGACCCTTAAGGTTCACAAAGCCTGCCTCTGCAGCTTCCTTCACAAATTTAGCATCCATGTCCGCATCACCTGTCACGAACGGAACATTCATCAGAGAACGATCCTCTTTGCGGACGGTACCCTTAAAGAGCTTGCTCTCGTCAAGGAAGTCATAAAGAATGGCTGCTTTCTTTTCGTTGTACTCCTTCATCGCTGCAAGGCCACCACGCTTTTTCAGCCATTTAAACACTTTGCCGCAAATGTAGATGCCGTATGCAGGCGGTGTATTGTAAAGAGATGCGTTGTCTGCATGGATCTTGTAGCGGAGCATGGTCGGTGTACCCTCAAGTACATCCTCTGTGATCAGATCCTCACGGATGATAACGATCACGACACCTGCCGGTCCGATATTCTTCTGCACGCCGCCGTAGATCACGCCGTATTTGGTCACATCAACGGGCTCGGACAAGAAGCAGCTGGACACATCGGATACAAGTGTCTTTCCCTTTGTGTTGGGAAGCGTGTGGAACTTCGTTCCGTAAATCGTGTTGTTTTCGCATATATAAACATAGTCCGCATCCTCAGAGATAGGAAGATCCGAACAATCCGGAATGTAAGAGAAAGTCTCATCCTCTGAGCTGGCGATCTTGTTTGCCTTTCCGTAGATGCATGCCTCCTGGTATGCTTTCTTTGCCCACTGACCGGTCACGATATAGTCAGCCACTTTGTTCTTCATCAGGTTCATGGGGATCATTGCAAACTGCTGGCTGGCACCGCCCTGTAAAAACAGGACCTTATAGTTGTCAGGAATGTTCATAAGATCTCTCAGATCGGCCTCAGCCTCCTTGATAATGTTGTCATAAGCCTTGGAACGATGGCTCATCTCCATAACCGACATACCGGTTCCCTTATAATCCATCATCTCATCTGCAGCTTCTTTTAACACTTCCTCAGGTAAAACTGCAGGCCCTGCGGAAAAATTGTAAACTCTAGACATCTCCGTTTTCCTCCCTTGTCTGTCTTATAAATGAAATTCGTATTTTTACAAAAACGCTAAAACCTATTTTACATACATTCCCATAACACGTCAATGTATTTTTCACCCAAATCAGGGAATCCGGCATCAGTAAAAGATCATGACCGGTGTTCCCACCTCCACATCTCCGTAGAGTTCCGACACTGCTTTGTAGGGTGTATTGACGCAACCGTGAGAACCGTTTGACCGATAGATACTGCCGCCAAAGCGCCCTCTCCACGTGGCATCATGGATCCCGATATGTCCATAGACAGCCATCCAGTAATCCACCGGGGTATCATAATCCTCTCCATGTAACACACGGTTTCTCTGTTTGAAATAGACGTAGCAGGCCTTTTGGGGTGTACCGTTTCCACGGGAGACATTTCCTGTCACGACATCGGTGGTCAGCTTGAGAACACCGTTTTTATAATAGTACATCTTCTGCTCGGACAGATCCACTTCAATGTAGGTACTGCCGATATCATCATCACCGTGCCCCCATGCGCGCTGGGAATAGATGGGCTCATGGCTCTCCTTTCTTCCTGCGCTGAGCGCTTCGAGCAGATATTCCTCTTCCTTTCTCTGATCGAGCTTGTTCCCGTATGTGCCCGCCGGGACGGTCACAACCTCACCTCTCGTCGCATGAAAACTTCTGTCACGATCCACCGTATTAAACCGATCCGCCAGATCCGCAATGTATTCCTTCACGGCCTCCTCGTTCAGACACGGATTCCCAAGCTCGTTGAGCGTGAAGTCTCCGTTCTCATCAAGGAGCAGCATATCGCTGATCTGCTTTCGTCCGACCACAACATCCTCCGTATCAAACTTATAGATGATCTCGGCGGAGAGCAACCGGTCCAGTTTGCGGTAAAGATCAAGGGTCTGCTTCATTTGACCGGTGTAGTCAAAATCGATATAACAGCCTTCCTGCTTCAGATCCACGGCGTAAACGCCGTCTTTCAGTGCTTTTTCCATCACCTGCCGGCTCTTATCCTTATCAAGAAAATAACCGGAGGTATCAATCAGCTCGTAACCGTCTTTGCCTCTTATGATCTCCACGATCACATTATCCGGATCCGAGGAATTTTTCACAACGGGAAGATCCTCGAATACCTCAGAAAACTTTTTCCCATCAAAGGATCCCTTCGGTGAAATGGAAAAGTCCTTCACCTGCTCCATATTGATGAACCACAAAAAGGGCTCCTGCTTCTGCCGGATTTTCTCCAGTTCCTCCAGATAACTGTAGGTATAATCGATGTCCGAAAGCGCCAGCAGCGTATCCTGCCCGTCCATGTCCGTCACAGTGAATGTCTCGTAGGGAGTTTTCTCCAGCAGGCGCTGCTCCATCTCCTCCACGGTCATTCCTGTGGCATACACGCCGTTGATAAATGTTCCTGACATATAATTGCTGGAATAGTAGATTCCGAGAGCGACATACAGCCCCCCGGCCACCAGAACAGGAATGGCAACAAGCACGATCAAAAAACACAAAATCTTTTTTTTCATAAATATTATCCTGTGTATCTTTGTACTTTTCATCCGCCGATAACGGCGTCAATCCGCATTTCCTACTCTGCCGTCTTCAGATCATCCTCGTCAAATACTTCCTCGATCGGAGCACCGGCCGGAACCATCGGAAATACCTTATCATCGCTGTCGATTACGCACTCGATCAAAACAGGGGCCTTGAGATCGATTGCTTTTTTGATCGTTTCAAGGACTTCTTCACGCTTGGTCACGCGGAATGCAGCGCAGCCGAGGCCTTCGGCCACCTTGCAGAAGTCTACCTTATCATTGAGAACGGTCTGTGAGTAGCGCTTGCCGTAAAACAGCGTCTGCCACTGTCTCACCATTCCGAGAACATGATTGTTTATCACGATCTGGATGATCGGGATATGATAGCGGCTCGCTGTAGCAAGCTCATTCATATTCATACGGAAGCACCCGTCACCTGCAATGTTGACGCAGATCTTGTCGGGTCTTGCAACCTTCGCACCGATGCAGGCGCCCAGGCCGTAACCCATCGTGCCAAGACCCCCCGAAGAGAGGAATGTCCTGGGTTTTGTATATTGATAGAACTGTGAAGCCCACATCTGATGCTGTCCGACATCCGTGGTGACAACCGCCTCACCGCCGGTGGCAATGTCAAGCTGCTCGATCACGTAAGGGCAGGAAAGTCCCTGCGGCGCGTATTTGAGCGGATACTTTTCCTTCATCTCCTT
>JAGBQU010000162.1 GCA_017632755.1 Lachnospiraceae bacterium | reverse complement strand
TCTTAAAAGGGCAGACACCGGATAAGGTGAAGTGTGTGTGCAGGGTAGAGGATGTCCTTGCCATGCGGGAGGAAGTAAGCACCGTTGTTGTGAGGGATTCTCTCCTAAATTATATGGAGGATATCGTAAAGAGTACGCGTGAGGAGGAGCGCTTTTTGCTGGGAGCCAGTCCGAGAGCCCTTCTTTCGCTGGTGCGGGCATCGCAGGCCAGAGCCTATCTGCAGGGCAGGGATTATGCAAAGCCGGATGATGTAAAAGCAGTGGCGATACCGGTTCTCGCGCATCGTCTGCTACTGTCCTCGCAGGCGCGCATACAAAATGCGGTTGCGCAGGATCTGTTAAAAAGCCTGATATTGCGGGTCAAAGTACCGATTGAGTGAGCGTGATGATATGAACCTACGAAGATTCGTCTGGGCCGGATTGTGGATATTGTCGCTGATCTCCATCAGTTTTTACGGTGGAGCGGTCAGCTATGGATTTTTTTTCGCCCTATCTTTATTGCCGGCGATCTGTTTCGTAAGCCTGATCTGCATCTATCGCCGTTTTCGGATCTATCAGAGTCTGGAGAGCAGAAATGTGGTGTGCGGTCAGCCGGTACCATACTATTTTGTCCTGCAAAACGAGGACTACTTTGCTTTTTCCGGCATTCGGATCCGGTTTTTTTCTTCTTTTTCCGAGGTGGAACTGCTTTCCCAAAATCCGGAATATGAACTTTTGCCGGGAGACCGGTATATGTATGAGACAAAACTAACCTGCAAATATCGCGGGGAATATGAGGTCGGTGTGAAGGAGGTCGTGATCACCGACTTTTTGCGCTTTTTTTCCCTGCGCTATAAACTGCCGGGAACCATCAAGGCTTTGGTGTTGCCCAAAATAACGGAGGTTTCCAATGTTGTCGGCATGCAGGAGATTTACGTCTCCATGCAGCGTGAGGCGGCAGGGTCAGATACGGAGCCGGACAGTGTGGTGCGAGATTATGTGCAGACTGATGCGAGAAAGCAGATACACTGGAAGGCCACAGCCAAGGCACGAAAGCTCAAGGTGAGAGGCAGGATCGGAGAAGAAAAGCAGGGAATTGCCATTATTTATGATACAAAGCGCTATAGCGCGGATATCAAGGATTATCTTCCTGTTGAAAATAAGATCCTTGAGACGGTGATCGCGATCGGGCTTTCGCTTTGTAAGAAAAATATTTCCTTTTCAGCGTACGGTGCCGACCGTGACAGAGCAGGAGAAAGCGTTTCGGGGATACAGGATTTTGACCGTTTCTATCAGAAGATCGCGGCGAGTACATTCCGCACGGATCAGGATGTAGTGCGGCTTCTGCGAAGGACCTCTGCGGAGGATGGGTTGGCATTATGTAAACTTGTGGTCCTTGTGCTGCAAAGCGTAGATGGGGAGACAGAACTGATCATCGATGTGCTTACCCGAAACGGACAGTTTGTTCTGCTTTATCTGGTAACGGCGGATGAGCATGAGGCTGTGATACGGACAAACAACGAGCGGAGAAAAATGATCGTGATCCCGCCCGAGGCCGAACTGGAAGGGAGATTGTGATGAAAAAGAGACGATTTTCCTTTGGAATAGAAAACATGGGATCCTTGATACGCGGTGGCTATCAGTTGGTTTATGTGCTGCTCCTGGCAGGTATCATACTTTCTGTGTTAGGCAGTTATCTCGGGATCAAAAAGATCGACGGCATTTCGGTGTTTGTTCTTTTGAGCGTCTCACTCTTTGTGATCTGTCTGGGAAACGGGAGAGGACGCGTGCGCATGTTTCCGGTGGTAGGTCTGTTTTCCGCGCTTGCGTTGACAATGCTCTCTGTGGGTTTACATAATGCAGCTTCCTTTCTGAGATCCTATATATACTGGGCGCTGAATGCAGAGGGGTGGAATGCACAGTGGGTGCGTGGCTACGAGCTTTTGCAACATGTCTATGTAGCGGTGGGAGCATATCTGCTTGTGCGCATCTCGCACAGAGACTTCCGGATCAAAGCCGGGATTGCCCTGCTTTGTCTGGGGTGGCTTGCATATTCGCTTTTTACCAAAAAGGCATTGTCGCAGGCCGGAGTCGTTTTGGTTGTGATCCTCCTTGTGATCATATTGTCGGAGTGGGTGCAACGCCGCTGGGAGAAGGTCAGACGGCAGGGAATGGAAACCTACATCTTTTGGCTGCTTCCATTTCTGATCTTGTACACAGTTCTTCTTTTGCTGATGCCGGCACCTGAAAAACCTTATGACTGGCAGTTTGCAAAGGATGCCTACGGCAGATTGAAAGAGACGGCGAAAAAGTTGTCACAGCAGATCCGGATCGGAAAAGGCGATACCTATGATTTCGCCTTCAGCGGCTTTTCGGAAAACAGCGGGATCGGTGCCGGTATAGTCAGCGATGACCGTGAGATGATGGTGCTAAAGAGCGACTATGGTTTTATGACCAATATCTATCTGATCGGCAAGGTGTATGATACCTTTGACGGTAAGAAATGGACCGCGCAAAGCCGGGAGAATGGATGGGACCGTTACCTGGACACGGCGCAGACATTATACGCAGCGGAGCGTTTTGATAAGCAGTATACGCGAGATTACATTTCAAGGATAGAGTTTACGATACGTTTATCCGACCTCAGATCCCGTTATGTCCTTGCTCCGCTTAAGACCTGGAGTTTGCAGCGGGACCGGAGAGCACTTGTCCTTGAGCCGGAGGGAGACAATCTGCTGGCTGCGGATATCATGTCCTATGGCGTGGAATATGATGCATCCTATTATCAGTTAAATGCGGGCAGTAAGATCTTTGCGGATTTCCTTTCCGCCGATCTGACACCGGATGAAGAGATACTTGGAAAGATCCTGAGTAATAGTGAATCGAGGATTGGTGTTCGGATCACGCCGGAGGATCTTACAAAGCATGAAGAGCGCGTATATGTACACTATATGGGGAAAAGCGCTCTGTCAGATGAAGCAGAGGCGTATTTGAGGGAGATGACAAAGGATGCGAAGAGTCTTCCCGAAGAACTCAAATCCATCGAGGAGGAGCTGAGCTCTTTTACCTACACAAAAACGCCCGGAGAATATCCGCAGGAGATAGACAGTCCGGAAGCGTTTCTCGATTATTTTCTGCTTCGCAGCCGTCAGGGGTACTGCAATCATTTCGCGACGGCATTTGTCCTGCTGGCACGCGAGAAAGGCATTCCGGCCCGTTATGTCCAGGGATTTTGTGTTCCGGCGGCGGGAAAAAAAGAGGTGACGGTATACTCACATATGGCACATGCCTGGCCGGAGGTATATCTTGACGGGATCGGCTGGATCCCGTTTGAACCGACACCGGGATTTGCACGCATACGGTATACGCCGTGGAAACTGCTGCATGGGGCAAACCGGTCGGAAGAGGAAAGGGATACTGCCAGGATCGAGGAGGCGA
>JAGBQU010000161.1 GCA_017632755.1 Lachnospiraceae bacterium | reverse complement strand
GAACTGCTGTCAATGTGCAGGCAATGGTATTCGGTAACATGGGTGATACATCAGGTACCGGCGTGGCCTTCACGCGCAACCCGTCCACAGGACAGAAGGGTATTTTCGGAGAGTATCTGATCAACGCACAGGGTGAGGATGTCGTTGCAGGTATCCGTACACCGCAGCCGATCACAAAGCTCGAGGAGGATCTGCCGGAGTGCTACAAGCAGTTTCTGGAGATCGCAGCCAAGCTTGAGGACCACTATCGCGACATGCAGGATATGGAGTTTACCATTGAGGAAGGAAGGCTTTTCTTCCTGCAGACCAGAAACGGTAAGAGAACGGCACAGGCAGCCCTGCAGATTGCCTGTGATCTGGTAGATGAAGGTATGATCACAAAGGAGGAGGCAGTCAGCAGGATCGAGGCCAAATCCTTAGACCAGCTCCTTCACCCTGCATTTGACGCGGAGGCGTTAAAGGCTGGACATGTGATCGGAAGTGCACTTCCTGCATCTCCGGGTGCGGCAGCAGGTAAGGTATACTTTACCGCAGAGGATGCGAAGAATGCGCACAAGGCAGGAGAGAGAGTCGTGCTCGTTCGTCTCGAGACCTCCCCGGAGGATATCGAGGGAATGCATGCGGCTGAGGGTATCCTGACTGTTCGCGGCGGTATGACAAGCCACGCAGCGGTAGTTGCCAGAGGTATGGGCACAGCCTGCGTATCCGGCTGCGGCGATATCACGCTCGATGAGGCGGCAAAAGAGTTTACGCTTGGCGGTGTGACATTCCGCGAAGGGGATTATATCTCCCTTGACGGTTCCACCGGTAAGATCTATGAAGGCGATATCCGTACGGTGGAGGCTGAGATCAGCGGCAACTTCGGAAGGCTGATGAGCTGGGCGGACGATCTTAGAACGCTCAAGGTAAGAACAAATGCTGACACTCCCGAGGATGCGAAGAACGCGATCCGTCTGGGCGCAGAAGGAATCGGACTTTGCCGTACCGAGCATATGTTCTTTAACGAGGACAGGATTCCGAAGATCCGCAAGATGATACTCTCTAAGACGGTTGAGGAGAGAGAAAATGCTCTTAACGAGCTGATCCCGTTCCAGAAGGGTGACTTTAAAGGTTTATATGAGGTTATGGAGGGAAGACCGGTTACGATCCGTTTCCTTGATCCGCCTCTTCATGAGTTTGTTCCGACAGATGATAAAGATATCGCCGATCTCGCGGCTGATATGAACCTCACGGTTGAGGAGGTTAAACAGACCTGTGAGGATCTGCATGAGTTTAATCCGATGATGGGACACCGCGGATGTCGTCTGGCAGTTACCTATCCCGAGATCGCACGCATGCAGACCAGAGCCGTGATGGAGGCAGCGATCGAGGTCAAGCGCGAAAAGGGTTATGATATCGTACCCGAGATCATGATCCCGCTTGTCGGAGACAAAAAGGAGCTCGCGTATGTCAAGCAGGTAGTTGTAGAGACTGCCGATGAGGTTAAGAAGGAAAAATGTTCCGAGATCGCTTACCATGTGGGAACGATGATCGAGATTCCGCGTGCGGCACTTCTCGCAGATGAGATCGCACAGGAGGCTGAGTTCTTCTCCTTCGGTACGAACGATCTGACGCAGATGACCTTCGGCTTTTCAAGAGATGATGCGGGCAAATTCCTCGATGCATATTATATGAGCAAGATTTATGAATCCGATCCGTTTGCTCGTCTGGATCAGAACGGCGTTGGACAGCTGGTTCGTATGGCAGCTGAGAAGGGTAGAAAGGCGCGCCCGGATATCAAACTCGGCATCTGCGGCGAGCATGGCGGCGATCCGTCCAGTATCGAGTTCTGCCACAAGGTTGGGCTCAACTATGTTTCCTGCTCTCCGTTCCGTGTGCCGATTGCGAGACTCGCAGCTGCCCAGGCAGCTATCAACAGCGGCGCGCAGAAGAAAAAGACCTTTGTAGATGATGAGACCAAGGCGAAGCTCAAAGAGGCAGCCGAGAAAGCGCAGGCAGTTGCAAAGGATCTGGCTGAGACCAGTGCCGAGGTTGCAAAGGCAGGACTCGCGGGTCTGAAGGCCGGCGTTGAGGAAGCCAAGAGAGCTTACAATGCGAGCAAGAAGAACTAAGGGAACTGTACGATATAAAAACCTGCAAAAGAAAATCCCACTACCTGCCGGGCAGATAGTGGGATTTTTTCATCACGCATCCAGCTTAATCCGTGTGTGCAGTGCAGAGATCTCCGCGATGCTTTTGGCGCGATCTGCCTTCTGGATATAGAAGTCGCTCAGTCCATATGAGACCGACAACTCGAGTCCGTCCTCTATACAGTAGCGTGCGAGGAGGGCGGTCGTGATCACAAAGTGATATTTCATGTTCTGAATCCGGTTTTCCGAGAGTGTTCCCCAGCCGGGCTTTTCGGTAAAGCCGGAGAGGGTTACAGCCTTGCATGGAATGACGAGTTTGACGGGGATGGGCTCAATCTTCACTCTCCCAAGGTCACCATTTATGTGAAGGACAAAAAGCAGTTCAACAAAGTGGTCAAAATGATCAAGAAGGCCGGTCTTAAGAAGGCCACCTACAAGTTTAAGATGAAAAAGTAGATGGGATCATCGATGTAGTGGATCCGATGAGAACGGAGATTGTTTCGCAAATGGTGCTGAAAATGATGCGGTAAATATTGACATGAAAGTGCATAAGATGTAGAATATTACGTGAATTTTGATTAAACCATATTTCGTGGAGGAAAACACTCTGCGAAATATCCGGGTTTATCTATCTGGCTTATTTTGATAAGCCGTCACAAAGAGGGAGGATAAAAATGGAAATCGTAAACAACTATGTCAGTGTGCTCAAAAACTATGTAGCTTTTTCAGGAAGGGCCAGAAGAAGAGAATATTGGTTATATGTACTTGCCAATTTCATCGTCAGTCTGGTAATCAGTGTAATTGCTGGAATACTCCATCTTCCGATCCTTTCAACGATCTACGCACTTGGAGTCATGCTTCCGGGTATTGCTGTTTGTGTCCGTAGATTACATGATACCGGAAAGAGTGGTCTCTGGTTATTGCTTGCTTTTGTTCCGCTCATCGGTGGGATCGTACTGCTCGTATTCTTCTGCTCAGACAGTGAGGTCGGCACAAATGATTTTGGACCGAACCCGAAAGAGTTTGCATAGAAGCAGACCGGTACATATTTGCTATTTAAAATGATATGTTGCTGAAAAGCTCTTAGAAAGACTAAGAGCTTTTTTATTGCACAAAAAGCAGATTTCGCGTATTCTGGATAGGAAGATATTCTGTAACGATTCAGAGTATATATTTTTGTGAATAGGGATCTGAATCGTTATGATATTCCGAATAGTTTAGGATTGAGGAAAACGGCGATGAAGAGAAATGTTTGGATAGGGATCTCGCTGACGGCAGCAGTCCTGTTTGTGGTGATCCTGGCAGGCGCTTTGCGGCATACGATCGGTCGCGAGCATGCGAAGGCCGATACAGGTGTGACCACGACACAAGAGGGAGCCATGGAAGATACACGGCTCGCTCAGTCGGAGAAGGCAAAAAAGCAGGATGGCGAAGAAGGGCAGATCCCGGTAGAGCAGGATGATGCAGAGTTGCATGATACCGAGGAAGAGCAGGATACTTTACAGGAGCAGGAGGCTGATGTCACAGAAGGGAATGATGCTGTTAAGGATCAAGACACAGAGACCACGGAGCCGCAAGGCGAGAAAGCAGCGGAAGCGGAAGATTTTTCCCAGACAGGTGAATCTCGACAGACAACGCTCCATTTTGTGGATGCATGGGGCGAGTGGCATGATGCGGTCATAGACCCGGCCGTTTCTCATCACACGTATGACTGGAACTGCCTTAAGCGAAACGGCGATGAGATTACCTATGAGAATGACCCGGAGTATACGATCCGGAAAGGTGTGGATGTCTCCCATCATCAGGGAGCGATCAACTGGGAAAAAGTCAAGGCGGCGGGATATGAATTCGCTTTTCTTCGGATCGGTTATCGCGGTTATGGAAGCGCGGGCACTCTGGGAGTGGATAAGCGTTTTGCCGAAAACCTGCAAAACGCGCACGCAGCAGGGCTGGATGTGGGAGTCTACTTTTTTTCACAGGCCGTCAATGAGACAGAGGCCGAGGAGGAGGCAGAGCTTGTGCTGTCGCAGCTTTCCGGTGCAAAGCTTGAGCTGCCGGTGGTCTATGATCCGGAGCTCATCCGCGACACTGCGGCGCGGACCGATGACGTGAGCGGGGAGCAGTTTACCAAAAATACGCAGACGTTTTGTGAGAAGGTGCGGGCAGCAGGTTATGATCCCATGATCTACAGCAACATGGTCTGGGAGGGCTTTCTCTTTGATATGAAAGCGCTGGAGAACTATCCGGTCTGGTATGCGGATTATGAGCCGAAACCGCAGACGCCGTATCATTTTGTCTTTTGGCAGTATTCCGAAAAAGGGCACGTGGACGGTATTGACGGCATCGTGGATCTGGATGTGCAATTTGTGAAAAAGCCTTAATAGCACAAAGAATGCGGTTGACAGATATCCCGATTTATGCTTAAATTAGCATATTAGCAGTCGTTATACGATTTGAATAGCAAAAAGGCAATGAAAAGAACAAGTAGCAGATAGCGGAACGGACAGAGAGCAACTGGATGGTGAGAAGTGCGCGGGAAACGATCTGTGAATACCTCTTTGAGCTTCACACCGAACTTTCCTTGGAGAGATGCATTTTTTATGAATGTCTTATTTCCCGGATCAGTAGGCTGTGACGGAACCGGCATCCGTTATCGTGCCAGAGTATCATGCGTACTCGACAAGGCAGGCAGTGTGAGCTGTCTGTGAAATAAGGTGGTAACACGGGATTGAGCCTCGTCCTTTATATCGTAAGATATATGGACGAGGTTTTTTGCGCGAATGAGCAAAGTCATGGACTTTCCGCAGAAATCCATGCTTGCATGGAATTTAGGAGGAAAGGCTATGACGCTGGGCGCGAGCGAGTGCGGATGCACGAGTTACTCATTCGCGGAAAGAATGAAGGAGGAAAACGAGAATGAAAATTTACGAAGAATTACAGGCGAGAGGCCTGCTTGCACAGCTGACTGACGAGGCGGAGATCCGTGATCTGATCAATAACGGAAAGGCAACCTTTTATATCGGATTTGATCCGACGGCAGACAGTCTTCATGTGGGACATTTTATGGCGCTGTGTCTGATGAAGAGATTACAGATGGCAGGCAATAAGCCGATCGCTCTGATCGGCGGAGGAACCGCCATGATCGGAGATCCGACCGGGAGAACGGATATGCGTCAGATGATGACCAAAGAGCAGATTCAGCACAACTGTGACTGTTTTAAGGAGCAGATGAGCAAATTCATTGATTTTTCCGAAGGGAAGGCGATTTTGGTCAACAACGCAGACTGGCTTTTGGATCTGAATTATGTGGATGTTTTGCGCGAGGTGGGAGCGCATTTTAGCGTAAACCGCATGCTTACGGCAGAGTGCTACAAGCAGAGAATGGAGAAGGGACTCAGCTTCCTTGAATTCAACTACATGATCATGCAGAGCTATGACTTTTATGCACTGTTCCAGAAATACGGCTGCAACATGCAGTTTGGTGGCGATGATCAGTGGAGCAACATGCTTGGCGGTACGGAACTCATCCGCCGCAAGCTCGGCAAGGATGCATATGCCATGACCATCACGCTGCTTCTCAACTCGGAGGGCAAAAAGATGGGCAAGACCCAGAAGGGAGCAGTCTGGCTTGATCCCAACAAGACCTCTCCGTTTGAGTTTTACCAGTACTGGAGAAATGTCGCTGATGCGGATGTTCTCAAATGTATCCGCATGCTGACCTTCCTTCCGCTTGAGCAGATCGATGCGATGGACAGCTGGGAGGGCAGCCAGCTTAACCAGGCAAAGGAGATCCTTGCATACGAACTCACCAAACTTGTGCATGGGGAAGAGGAAGCGAAAAAGGCACAGGAAGGTGCGAGAGCACTGTTTTCGACAGGTGCCGCGGCAGACATGCCGACCTGCACACTTGCGGATGAGGACTTTACAGACGGCCAGATCGATATCCTGACAGTTCTGTTAAAGAGCGGTCTGGTT
>JAGBQU010000160.1 GCA_017632755.1 Lachnospiraceae bacterium | reverse complement strand
CCGTGCATGCGGGGCGAATGGATCAGGTTTCTCCACTGGGTCTCGGAGATACGCCCTCCCGTCCTGCTGCGCGCCCCCTGCTCATACAAGGTGTTGCTGATCCTGCGATAGCCATATCCCAGCTCGGCAAGCGCAAAAGCCATACGAATATAGTCTGCCTCCTCCTCCACGATTTCATACGCATCTTTTCCTATCCTGCGAAAGCCGTACATCTCTCTTGTAAGATTGTAACCACTCTGTTTTTCCTGCCTTCTTCTGTGCGCATTTTTGATCTTCTGGGACAGATCCTTGCTGAACTGCTCCGCCAATATTGCCTTGATCCCCGTCAGCAGGGCGTCCTCCGACACATAAAACTTTTGTTCCAGATACAGGTACAGCTGTATATCATGCCTTGAAATGTGGTCGAGAAACAGATACCAGTCCTTTGCGCTTCGCGTGAGACGATCGATAGATTTGATCATGACAATGTCAAATTCACGCCTCTGTGCATCTGCCAGCATGCGACAGTACTCCGGTCGTTTGTCCGCAGTCGTTCCCGATTGGGATTCTACATATTGTCCTGTGATCTCCCACCCCTTTGAAAGGGCGATCTCCCTGCTCTCCTGTACCTGCACGGCAAGCGCACTGATCTGGCTCTCCTCCTCTGTCGAGCATCGATTATAGATTGCAACCCGCTTCAACCGCTATCCCCTTCTTTTTGTTTCATTTTGTTTTGGTTCTGCTTGCAGGAGTTCATAGTGCCCTGCACAAAATCCTCTGCGCCATGTCCGCCCACTTTATGACAACGGATCTTCCGATCCTCGACGATGATATATCCCGGGCAGCTGAACGTATCCTCCGGCTTTACCACGCCCGCCTCAAGCGCAGCTGCTGCCGTGATGATCTTAAAGGTGGATCCCGGCTCATAGGTATCGTTGATACAGGCATTTCGCCACATACGGTTGAGATGTTCCTGTGTGTCTGCGTGATTTTCCGACACGGAATCCTGATCTGCCGTTTCACGCTCCGACAGGGTAAACGGATCGTTCAGATGAAACTCCGGCACGTTCACCATGGCCAGGATCTCACCATTTTGCGGATTCATCACCAGGATCGACACACCGTCCGCTTCCTTTGCCTGCATCACCTGCTCCGCAAGCTGTGTGGCATAGGTCTGGATATTATAGTCCATACTGATATGCAGATCATTGCCCGCAACCGGCTCTTCCCGGTTCTCACCCTCCTCATCCAGTTCGATGCCTCTTGCATCCGTGACTGTGTAAATGATCCCATCCTTCCCCTTGAGTTCGTCCTCATATTTTACTTCCAGTCCCACGATGCCCTGATTATCACTTCCCGTAAATCCTAGAACCTTGCTGGCAAGTGTGTCGAAAGGATAGTATCTTTTGTAATCCTCATCTACCTTCACCCCATCCAGATCATAGGCTCTTATGATATCTCCCTGTTCCTTGCTCACATTGCTCCTGATCCTCTCTATCGCTGAAACCTTGGATACTTTTTTGCGCGCCTCCTCTCCGGTGATCCCGAGTTCTTTGATAAGCATCCGAACCACCTCGTCCGGGTTGGTGATCTGTGAGTGGATGACGGATACCGTGCAGACCGTCTTATTCGTTGCCAGCACAACGCCATTGGCATCCACGATCCTTCCTCTGGCCGCCTTGATCGACCTCTCGCGTTCATGGAGCTGTTTAGCCAGTGTCTCGTAATGCTCGGACTGCCAGATCATCAGATAGGCAAGTCTTCCAAGAAGCGCGAGAAGCAAAAAAATACAGATCAGAGTTGCTATCACGATCTTTTTGCGCACAAACGTTCTCGTCCTATTCAAAAAAATAACCTCATATATACCGTTATTACAGTCTATTACGGTACACATGAGGTTATTCTATGCGATTGTTTCAATCAAAAAGTGAGATCGTGGGATCGACATACTCCATCGTATCCGGATTGATAAGCAGACCACTGTCCGGTTCGATCAGATAGCCTGTCTCGGTATCCGTCTCATACGGCGCGTCTCCTTCTTCCTCCGGAGAGGATCCGTCTCCCCCTGTCTGCTGTTCTTCTTCCTGCCGTTCTTCTTCCTCCTGCACTTCACCGGGTTGTCCGTTGCCCTCTGACGGCTGCGTTTCTACGTCCTGTGCTCCCGTATCCTCACCCATCTGTGCATCCTCGATGTTGCCGCCCGGAATGATCCCGAGTCTTGTAAGTTCTTCTATCTGTTCTTCGCTAAGCTCCTCCGTGCGGAAAATATTCATATAAGGAAGGATCTCCGTAAAGATATCACGCACAAGTTCCTGCGCAAAGGTGGAGTGCGGCTGATCTGCCACATTCGGTCTGTCCACAACGGCATATACTACCACCTGCGGATCATCCACCGGCGCAAAGCCGATGAAGGACACCACATAATTCCCCTGCTTTCTCGGAACAGTCTCGGCAGTACCGGTCTTTCCTCCGATCAGATATCCGCTCGGAACAGCCGTCTTACCGGTTCCCTTCGTACAGACAGCGGCCAGATATCCTCTCATCTTTTCCGAGACCTCGCTTGAGATGACCTGCTTTAATACTCTCGTGTCATTTTTCTGTACCGTCACGCCCTCCGCATTGCGTATCTCTCTCACCACATGCGGTTCCATATAATAACCACCGTTTATGACAGAGCAGAAGGCGGATGCGATCTGCATCATCGTGACATTATACCCCTGCCCGAAGCTCGAGATCGCAAGATCTGATGCCACCATATTTTGCGGTTCATATACCAAGGAAGCCGTTCTCGCTTCTCCCGCCAGATCCACATTGGTCTTCAGTCCGATGTTAAAATTCGTCAGGTATTTCATAAAGGTATCTGTCCCCATAGCGGCAGCTATCTTCATCAGCGCCACGTTGCAGGACTGTTCCAGCGCACCGGACACACTCAAAATACCATGTCCGCTCACCCTGTTACACTTGATGTTGTGCCCACTGACAGCCAGCTTTCCCTGACAATCATAGCTTTCGTTTCCCGTTATCTTGCCTGAGTCGAGTGCCGCCGCGATCGTGAGTGTCTTAGCGGTGGATCCGGGCTCAAAAGTGTCCT
>JAGBQU010000159.1 GCA_017632755.1 Lachnospiraceae bacterium | reverse complement strand
TCCTTAACCTTGGCCCATACTTCTTCACTCATGGGATGGTTATCGTTCTTGTACTCATCAGAAGTCCACCATACCGTATCCTTGGAATTCTCATCCATAACGATAAACTTGTCTTTCGGTGAACGTCCTGTGTAGATACCTGTCATTACATTGACTGTATCCAACTCTGTCGTCTGTCCTTTCTCATAGCCGTCCAATCCGGCCTTTGTCTCCTCCTCGAACAGCTGCTCGTAGGAAGGATTGTAAACAACTTCTGTTGTTCCGGAAATACCGTACTTGCTCAAATCAACATTTGCCATTTTTGCACCTTACCTCTCTTTTTATTTTTTTTTATCTTCACCTGCCAAAATGCAGGTTAAATACAAACCCAAAGTACATATATTATCTCAAAACAGGTATCAAAAGTCAATACTTTCGATCGCACCTCGGATATTATCTCAAAATGGGTCGCAAAAGTCAATGGGAAGTTAATTCAGATCCGTAATTTCCGAATGCAGTTCCTGAATGGATCTCACTTCACTGTTCCCCTGCTTTTTGATGGTCTTGATACCGCTCACTGCAGCCTTTGCAGCTGCCATGGTCGTCATGTAGGGAACCTTCTTCTTGATCGCTGCCTTCCTCAAATAGCTGTCGTCATCCTGCCTGTCGCTTCCGATCGGCGTGTTTACGATCAGATCGATCTCTCCGTTGAGGATCATGTCCATGATATTCGGTCTGCCCTCTTTGAGTTTCTTGACCTCCACAGCGTCAATACCGCTGCTTAAGATGAGCTTGCAGGTATTTTTGGATGCGAGGATCTTAAAGCCGCACTCCGCAAACTCTCTCGCCACATCAACAACCTCTGCTTTGTCCTTATCGCTCACGGAGATCAGCACCGTTCCCGAGAGCGGAAGCTTGGACTGTATTGCCTCCTGTGATTTGTAGAATGCTTCACCCCAGTATCTGGAGAGTCCGAGCACCTCGCCCGTTGAGCGCATTTCCGGCCCGAGTACCGGATCCACCTCCTGGAACATATTGAACGGGAAAGCAGCCTCTTTCACGCCGTAATACGGAATATTCTGCTCCTTGAGTGCCGGAACCGGTGAGGCATTCCCCGTAAGCTCTGCCGTCACGATATCGATCGCAAGCGGCACCATGCGGATGTTGCACACCTTGGATACGAGCGGCACCGTTCTGGATGCGCGCGGATTGGCCTCCAATACATAAACCTTGCCATTCTCGATCGCGTACTGCATATTCATAAGGCCTCTTACATGCATCTCCTCCGCGATCTTTCTGGTATATTCCTTGATCGTTTGCACGTTTTCCTCTGAAATATGTCTGGACGGAATGATGCAGGCCGAATCTCCGGAATGCACGCCGGCCAGCTCGATGTGTTCCATCACGGCAGGCACAAAGGCATGTGTCCCGTCACTGATCGCATCCGCCTCACACTCCAGCGCATGATTGAGGAAACGATCGATCAATATCGGTCTGTCAGGTGTCACACCGACTGCCGCATTCATATATCCGACCATTGCCTCGGCATTGTATACCACTTCCATTCCACGTCCGCCAAGCACGTAGGAAGGACGAACCATTACCGGATAGCCGATCTTTTCTGCGATCGCGAGAGCTTCCTCTACATTGACCGCCATTCCGGATTCCGGCATGGGGATGTCGAGTTTCTCCATCATGGCTCTGAACTGATCTCTGTCCTCGGCCAGATCGATCACGGACGGAGAAGTGCCGAGGATCTTCACCCCGTTTTTCTCCAGATCTGCCGCGAGATTGAGCGGCGTCTGTCCGCCGAACTGTGCGATCACGCCCACCGGTTTTTCTTTCTCATAAATGCTCAGAACATCTTCAAGCGTGAGCGGCTCAAAATATAATTTATCGGAAGTATCGTAATCGGTGGATACCGTCTCCGGATTGCAGTTGACAATGATGGTCTCAAAGCCCAGTTTTTTAAGAGCGAGTGAGGCATGTACGCAGCAGTAGTCAAACTCGATACCCTGTCCGATACGGTTCGGTCCGCCACCCAGGATCATGACCTTCTGCTTTCCTTCGCTGACCGGATTCTTATCCTCGGCATTGTATGTGGAATAATAATAGGCGCTGTCCTTGGTACCGCTGACATGTACGCCTTCCCATGACTGGGAAAGACCGAGTGAAAGTCTCCTCCTTCGCACATCCTCCTCGGGGATATCGAGAAGCTGTCCGAGATATTTATCGGAAAAGCCGTCTTTCTTTGCCTGAATAAGTGCGTCATCCGCAGGCAGACCGCCCCTGAACTGCATCAACGCTTCCTCTTCCTCCACAAGCTCCTTCATCTGCTCTAAGAAGTAATGTTTGATCTTGGTCAGTTCAAATATCTCATCCGGGGTAGCACCCTTTCTGAGCGCTTCATATATAAGAAAATAACGTTCGCTGGACGGAACGGAGATCTTATTGAGCAGTTCCTCCTTTGTCTTGCCGTCAAAATCCTTCGCATGACCAAGGCCGTAACGTCCCGTCTCCAGAGAGCGGATCGCCTTCTGGAAAGCCTCCTTAAAGTTCTTGCCGATGCTCATGACCTCGCCGACTGCTCTCATCTGCGTGCCGAGCTTATCTTCCACGCCCTTAAATTTCTCAAACGCCCAGCGTGCGAATTTGATCACCACATAATCGCCGTCCGGCACATAGCGGTCCAGTGTGCCGTACTTTCCGCAGGGGATGTCCTTTAAGGTCAGTCCTGATGCGAGCATAGCCGACACCAGTGCGATCGGGAAGCCGGTAGCCTTCGATGCCAGTGCGGACGAGCGCGAAGTACGGGGATTGATCTCGATAATGATATCGCGATCCGTCTTCGGATCATGTGCCCACTGCACATTGGTTCCGCCGATCACCTGAATGGATTCCACGATCTTATATGATTTTTCCTGAAGGCGCTTTTGTACCTCTTCGGAAATCGTAAGCATGGGAGCCGAACAGAACGAATCTCCCGTATGAACACCCAGCGGGTCGATGTTTTCGATAAAGCAGACCGTGATCATGTTGTTGTCCGCATCGCGCACAACCTCAAGTTCCAGCTCCTCCCAGCCAAGAATGGACTCCTCGACAAGAACCTGTCCAACCAGAGAAGCCTGCAGCCCTCTCGCGCAGACGGTCTTCAATTCTTCCACATTGTATACCAGTCCGCCGCCGGCACCACCCATCGTGTACGCGGGGCGCAAAACAACGGGATAATGCAGTTTCTCGGCGATCTCCATGGCATCCTCTACGGAGTAAGCCACCTCACTTCTCGCCATCTCTATACCAAGACTCTCCATCGTATGCTTAAACTCGATACGATCCTCGCCGCGCTCGATCGCATCCACCTGCACACCGATGACCTGTACATGATACTTGTCCAGTATACCTTTCTGGGCTAATTCCGAGCAAAGATTCAGCCCGGACTGTCCTCCGAGGTTCGGAAGCACCGCATCCGGTCTCTCCTTGGCAATGATCTGCTCCAGACGTTCCACATTCAGCGGCTCAATATACGTCACGTCCGCTATCTCCGGATCAGTCATGATCGTCGCCGGATTGGAATTTACAAGAACGATCTCGTATCCGAGCTTGCGAAGGGCCTTGCAAGCCTGTGTGCCTGAATAGTCAAACTCACATGCCTGTCCGATGATGATGGGCCCTGATCCAATAATAAGTACCTTTTTAATATCTTTTCTCTGCGCCATTTTCATTTCCTTTCTGATAAAATCCTCTACTATTATACCAAAAAAAAGCCATATAACAACTCTTATTTTTTTCAGATTGTCTGTTCACGCAACCAGCTCCGCTCTTCCTCATTCAGATAAGGCGAGGTCTTCTCATACACCATCCGGTGATATGCCCGGAGCATTTCCTGATCTTCCGCCGTCAGGAACCTGGGATCGATCGCATCTTTGTCGATCGGCACGAAGGTGAGCGGTTCAAAGCACAAAAAGCTTCCATCCGCAGTCCGTTCCGCCTCTTGGCACACCATCACGTTCTCCGTGCGGATGCCGTATTGCCCTTCTATATAAACCCCCGGCTCATCCGTCACGACCATCCCGGGCTTCAATACCGCCTCCAAGACATCCTTGTTGTACGAAAAGCTGATCCTCTGCGGGCCCTCGTGCACATTCAGGATATAGCCGACGCCGTGTCCCGTACCGCATTTGTAGTCCCTGCCGACCCTCCACAAGGGTTCACGGGCAAGTATATCCAGGTTGCGGCCCGTGCAACCTGCAAGAAATCTTGCATTCATCAGTCTGAGCATACCTGCCGCCACCAGCGTAAAGTCTCTCTTTTGCTCCTCTGTCAGATTCCCAAGTGCAATGGTACGCGTCACATCGGTGGTTCCGCCCAGATACTGTCCTCCCGAATCCACCAGCAAAAATCCTTCCGGCTGAAGGGTTTTGTCGGATTCCTCGGATACGGAATAATGCATCATAGCCGCATTTTCCCCATATGCACTGATCGTCTCAAAAGACAGATCCAAAAAGCCCTCCTCCCGTCTGCGCAGGTCATCCATGTAATCTGCGGCAGCTTTTTCCGTGAGCGGGTCTTCCTGCACCACACCTTCCGCGGCACCTTTCATCCACTCTTTGATATACTTGATAAAGCGGATCACACATACGCTGTCTCGGAGGAAAACTTCCCTCATGTGCGCAAGTTCCGTGTCATTTTTGACAGCCTTAAGCTCTGTCGTCGGATTGTTCTCCCAGACGATCTTCGCATGCTTCTTTATAAGCGCATAGAGTGTATAGTTGGTCTCTCGCTTATCGAGTAGCACGGCTTCGGCCCGTAGAGTCAGACCTTCTGCCTGTTCGTAAAATTCCTCATATGGCAGAACAGCGACGCCGATGCGTGCAAAATGCGCTTCTGCCGCATCCGTGAGGGCACTTCGCTGCACAAAGATAAAAGCCCTAGTTTTCGTGACCGCAGCATAGCTCAGAGCCACCGGATTGCAGGGGATATCCCTGCCGCGGATATTATAGAGCCACATGATGTCATCCAGCTTTGTGAGCAGGAAAACACTCGCACCGCACTGCCGCATCTTCCCGCGAACCAGTTCCAGTTTTTCTGCCGTATCCACGCCGGTCAGTTCATCCGGAAGGGGAATGATATCTTCCGACGGAAGCGCCGGCCGCTCCGCCCACAGATCTTCCGCAAGATCGCTCCCGCTCTGTATCTTTGCCCCTCTCTCGTCTGCCAGCTTTTGAAGCTTTCCTCCAAACAGACAGTTCATGACCCGGCCGTCAAAGGCAATACATTGCCCACTTTCGACATTCTTTTGCAAAAACTCCTCGATGGTCGGCACGCCCTCCTTTTGCATCTTCATCAGGATCACGTTGCTGCCCTCAAGTTCTTTGGCTGCCTGGATAAAATATCTGCCGTCGGTCCACAGATATGCATCCTTTGGTCCGATCAACAGGGTGCCGCTTGAGCCCGTAAATCCGGAGAGGTACTCCCTCGTCTTAAAATGATCACACACATATTCCGAACCGTGGAAATCAGCGGTAGGCACAAGATAATAATCTGCCCCGCACTCTTTCATCTTCGCCCTGAGCGCATGGATCCTTTGTGCATGTATCTCGCTCATGCGTCACACCTCCTGTAGTCACATCTTCCGGATCTCATGTCTACGCGTTCTCCAGCACGGAAATCGCGGAGCTTGTACCAATCCGCTCGCAGCCGAGCGCAAGGAACTCCTCCATATCCTCTCTCGTGCGGATCCCTCCGGCCGCCTTGACTTTAACGCGGTCCCCGCAGTGTTCCTTGATTTTCCGGATCCGTTCCAGATTCGAGCCGCCGGGGATCCAGCCCGTGCCGGTCTTGACAAAGTCCGCGCCGCAGCCGATGACCAG
>JAGBQU010000158.1 GCA_017632755.1 Lachnospiraceae bacterium | reverse complement strand
TTCTTGTGGTTCTTCCTGTCACATTTTTTACCGGGGGCGGTATCTATGGCGGATCACCTCTGTGGTTCCTTTTCTGCGCGCTCTATATCAGTATGATCGTGATGGGGTATGTGCGTTATCTGTACTGGGGCATGGAGATGGTGGTGGCAGTTGTCTGCTATTATACGGCTTATGAATATCCGGATCTTGTGACGCAGCATACGGATCTGATAGCTTATCAGGACGCGTTTGCCTCCCTCGTGATTGTGGGTGTGATGGTTAGTCTGCTGGTTGGCTTTGCGGTCAGCATCTAGCGCGAGGAAAATAAAAAGTCAGAGATACAGAGGCAGCAGATCGATGAGCTCAATAAGGCGCAGAATCAGTTTTTTTCCAATATGAGTCATGAGATACGTACGCCGATCAATACGATCATCGGACTTAACGAGATGATCCTCAGAGAGGATATTTCCGATGAGGTTGCGGAGGATGCCAAAAATATTCAGGCAGCCAGTAAAATGCTGCTTCACCTGATCAATGATATCCTCGATATGTCCAAACTCGAATCGGGCAGGATGGAAGTGACACCGACGGAGTACGATGTGGGTGTTATGCTTTCCGAACTGGTAAACATGCTCTGGCTCAGGGCAAAGGAGAAGGATCTGGAGTTCCATGTGAATGTGGATCCCATGCTTCCGGCTATCCTCTATGGGGATGAAGTGAAGATCAAACAGGTGCTCGTCAACCTGCTGACGAACGCGATCAAGTATACGGATGAGGGATCGGTCACATTGTCGATCCAGTACGAAATAAAAGAGGATGGACCGGCGAGTGTGGTCTATACGATCAGTGATACCGGAATCGGGATCAAAAAAGAGAATATGCCCTATTTATTCTCTGCCTTTAAGCGTGTGGATGAAAAGAAAAACCGCTATATCGAGGGAACGGGACTCGGTCTGGCGATCGTGCAGCAGTTTGTGGAGCTGATGGACGGAGATATCAAGGTAAACAGTGTGTATACACAGGGCTCTACTTTTATCATCCGTATTCCGCAGGGAGTGAGAACGGATAAACAGATCGGCAGACTCAATCTGGAAGAAAAACATTCCATGAACACAAGGGCTCATTATAAACAGAGCTTTGAAGCGCCTGAGGCCAAAGTTCTCGTGGTGGATGACAATGCTACCAATCTGCTGGTGGTTAAAAAGCTGCTCCGGGATACCAAGGTGAAGGTGGACACGGCTGAAAGCGGAGACGAGGCACTTCAGATGACGGTCGCCACGCATTATGACCTGATCCTCATGGATCATCTGATGCCTAATATGGATGGAATAGAGTGTCTTCATCAGATCCGGTCACAGATCGGTGGTCTTTGCAAGGATACGAAAGTGACTGTGCTCACTGCCAATGCATTCAGTGAGAATCAGCTGCTCTATTCAAAGGCAGGCTTCGAAGGATACCTTGCAAAACCAGTGAGCGGTGCGCAGCTCGAGACCGAGCTTTTGCGGTTGCTTCCCCGTACGCTTGTACATCTTACCGGTACGGATGTAGATGACTTTGAACAGATCATCTCCCATTCCAGAGATTACCAAAAAAGGATGGCCTTTCGGATCACAACGGACAGTGTCTGTGATCTGCCTAAATCATTGATAGCAAGTGCCAATATTGCCGTGCTTCCCTATCATGTGCGTACCGAAAATGGTATGTTTTATGACGAGATTGAGATGGAGGCAAGAGGAATTCTTACTTATATGGAAGAGAATGATACCAGGATCTACTCGGAGCCTCCGAGTGTGGAAGAATATGAGAAATTCTTTGCTTCCCAGCTGCTGCTTGCAAATAATATCGTTCACATTACGATGTCCGGAAAGGTCAGTGATGGATATAAATTCGCCACGGAAGCGGCTCGCGCCTTTGAAAACGTCACCGTGATAGACAGCGGACATCTGTCCAGCGGTATGGGGCTTTTGGTACTTGCTGCATCCCATATGGGAGGGCAGGGAATGTCCGCTGAGGCGATCACACAGGAGATTGAACGCATCAAAAACAGGGTACATACCAGCTTTGTGGTTGACGATACCGATTATCTTGCCAGATCAGGCAGGATCAGCAAAAGGATGGCGCTTATTGCAAGCGGATTTTTGCTCCAGCCTGCGCTTGAACTCAAAAACGGAAAAATGGGAGTGGGCAAGATTTTCTTCGGAACCAGACCGCGCGTGTGGAAGAGTTATATCAAACAGACACTCACGGCGGTGTGCGGAGTGGAAAACAATATGCTTTTTATCACGCATGCATGCCTTGGAAAAGAGGATCTTGTGCAGATTGAGAACGAAGTGCGAAAATATGTGAAGGTGGATGAGATCATCTTCCAGAAGGCTTCTTCTGCGATCACGACAAACTGTGGACCGGCTACCTTTGGACTGTTGTTCTTGGAAAAAGAGTAGCATTGTTGCTGTAACGGAAATGGCAGATGTAAGGAGGTTTCATGATGAAAAGAAAAAGAGTAAGAGTGCTCTCGCTGATGACGGGAATCACGCTTGGCACTGTTTTGATCATGGGAGAACTTGGGTGGACTCAGGTGTCTGCAAAGACGCAACAGGTACCTTCTCCGAATGTGGCAATTTTGGAGAACATGCTCGTCGATCGGCCCTGGGTGGAAGAGACTCTCCTAGGGGACGCTTTTCCGGAAGACAATCCTTATGCCTATGAAAATAATGTATACAATCAGAATTATATCTATGAGGACATCCTGAGCAGGTACAAGGACGATGACAGTTTTGCTGCTTATGCTGCGGGAGTGCATGTATATGATCGGATCGACCGGCAGGGAGAGACCGGAATCGCTATGCCGAATGCTCTGGCCGGCGAGTTTGCCACGCCGGAGGAATGGGCGGATTATCTGACTACCGTCAGCGGGAACAACTATGCGGCAGTCCTGAGTAAGGCACTTAGCACAGAATATTCCTCCATGTCAGGTTACACACTCAATGATGAGTTTGCCGATCTGCAGACGATCAGGACCTATTACAATGCTTCCATGTGCATGGAAAGCGCCATGTCGGATGCCGATACCTGGAATGGATTGCTGACAGGAGCGACGGCTGAACAAAAGGAGTATCTTACGCAGATCGTTCCGGCTTATAAAGACAATGCGCAAAGTTATCTGACCGGTCTGGACACCGTTCTGGGATCGGATGTATCACAGGCGATCCAAAGCAGGGATGAATTAGAGGATAAATTTTCGACGGATTACCATGCGCGCTGCGGCAAAGGAAACACCTCCTTCCATACATGGCGTACAGGTATCGAGTCGGAGTATTTTGCAACTTCGCTGGGGAGTTATCTTGCGGGAGCGGGCGCAGGGACAGATGTGACCTCGGATTGTCTCGGGGGTAGTCTTTTGGCAGATGCTTTTTTCCGGCAAAGAGATGCTCTGGCGTCCACTGCGGCGCGCGTGGGCGAGACGGGAAGTGTGGATGCCTCCATACATACAACGCTGCAGTTTTATGCGGATATGCTCCGCGAAGAATTAAGTGAGGATACCTCTGTTGACATCGCGACAATTTTCTCTTCAGCCATCGGGCAGGCGCACGGAGTCATAACGCCGCAAACCTATGATGCGGTGTGGCAGAGTTCCGGTGAATATGTCGGCAGTGCGGCGGAATGGAAGGACGCATCCGGGTATGTCACGGCCCTGGCGCTTGCAAAAAAAGCGCAGGACACTTCGGATACGATCCATATCGGAGTCTTTCCTGCGGATGATGTGACCGCGTTTGCGGATACCTGTAATAAGCTTTATGAGATGGAATATCTGAAACGGATCAAGGGCTATGCGGTGATCGCGTATGAAAATGACAAACATGCCTATACCATCGCAAAGAATGAGGAACAGACAGATCCGCAGCAGCTGGACTCGCTTGCAGCAAAGGCAATTGATGATCTGATCTTCTTAAAGCAGCTGACACTCCGCGCCAATGAGATCGGCTATCAGCTCGCCGGCGCACATGCAAAAGATCACGATGAGAGTTTTCTGGGTCTGATCTCGATTGCAGGCACACAGGAAGAGCTGGATGAGCAGCATCAGATCATGCAGAGCGTGCTGGTGGACACACTTGTCAATCCCATTGCGCAAACGCCGGTTAAGGTCAGAAGCGGGCAGACACTGTCTGTCACTAAGACCGCGGACAAATGCATCGCAGCTCTGCCGGATGTATCTGACGGCACATATGTCATTGGAGAGTTTGATTTTAGGGCATTGGGCGGTATCGTGAACACAGGAGGGAAGCTGATCTTCCATAATTCATCCGCGGATCCGCTGTATGTCCCGATGCTGAGCACGGACAACGAGATCACCTGCGAGGGCAGAAGTGATATTGCCATCGGTTATTTTGTCGCAACCACCGGTGCGAGTCTTGCGCAAACAGGAGCGGGGCATCTTTTGATATACGATGACAATCTCAATCTGCAGTCCTTTACGGTCAATGAGGAGGCGCAGATCGAGTATGTGGAACCGGTCACGGTCACAGGAAATTGCAGCTTACAGGGAGCAGGGGATTATACCTTCCGGGAGGATCTGATCCTTGAAGGCGGTGTGCTGGAACTTAGCGGAAATATGCAACTTGCTAAGGATCTTGACATCGGAAGAGCGGATGCACAGACCGGAGCAATAAAGGTCGGAAAGATCTGCATGAACAATGATGAGGCACAGCTTATCATCTCCGGCGATCTGCATGCTTATGCCGAAGAGACGGTCTATTCGGAATTCTTGAAAGGCACCCTGGATCTCGGGGGCGATATCGTGGTTGAAGGTGATCATACGGCGTGGAAGACGAAGGATACCTTCCATATGATCTTTGGGGGAGAGACGAAGCAGACCGTGGAGATTCCAACGACCGGCAAGAGCAATGCCGCGCTCTATCATAATTATCTGGCAAATGTGAAGATAACCGGCGCAGGACTACAGACGCAGACCGGCTATAAGATCGTTAAGCTGGCGGATGATCTGCACATAAAAGGAACGGAAAATACCGGTTATTTTGAGGTCGCGGACTGGAACGGACACGATGTGACCGTAGACGGAGATTATGCGATCAGTCTGGAAGGAAGCATTCCCGCCGGACGCACTTTGGATGTCGATGGAAGTCTGACCCTGAAAAGATACGGAGCACTGGCCGGCAGCAGTACCATAAACGGAAATCTGACGGTTTTGCGAAACCTGAATATAGAGGAAGGGACCCTG